>JAUJMG010000042.1:0-3492 GCA_030446955.1 Thermomicrobiales bacterium | reverse complement strand
TGGCGCTGGAAGATCAGGAAGACGACGGTGAGTGGCAAGAAGATGATGGTCGAGCCAGCGGCCATGATGGGCAGGTTAGATGTCCACTGCGCTTGGAAGTTGAGCAGGCCCACGGGGAGCGTCCAATACTCCTCCTGGATCGAGACCACCAGCGGGAGAAGAAACTCGTTCCAGGTCCAGACAAAGAGCATGAGCGCCAGCGTGCCGAGGACCGGGCGGGTCAGGGGGAAGAGAATCTGCCAGAGCGTGGTCCATGAGCTTGCCCCGTCGACGATGGACGCTTCCACAATCTCTCGCGGCACAGCCACAAACGCCTGTCGCATCAAGAGCGTGCCGAACGACAAGCTCATCGCGATCTGCGGCAGGATCAACCCCAAGTAGGAGTTGAGCAATCCCATTTCGCGCAGCAGGTAGAAGAGTGGGATCACCAGCGCCTGGAGCGGCACCACCAGCCCCAGCAGGAAGAAGCCGAACAGCAGACCTGCGCCCCGGAACCGGAAGCGAGCGAACGCGTAGCCCGTCATCGCTGAGAGGAAGACGGACGGAATCACGACCATCACCGCGACCACCAGACTGTTCAGGAAGAACCGGTCGAGGTTGCCGTCGGTCCATGCCGTCACGTAGTTCCGCCACTGCCAGACCTCGGGCGGCCGGAACGGTCCCTTCACCAGATCGACGGTCGATTTGAACGACGCCAATGTCGTGACCGCGAACGGGGCCAGCGCCAGGGCGACCCCGAGCGAGAGCCCGACATAGGCCAAAACGCGTCTCGCCCGAATCACGACCACGCCTCGCAGGTGAGAGATCGAAGTCCGGCGGGCCCCTCAGAACCGTCCCTCATCGTACCGTCATCTTGGTCGCGTGACCTAGTCATCCAGCCCCCCGACCAGGCGCAACGTGAGCAACGAAAGGGCCAGGGTCGCCAGCGTCAGCAGCACGGCGAGCGTTGTCCCGTACCCGACCCGGTTGATTTTGAACGCGCTGTCGATCATGTGGAGCGCAACGACATTCGTCTCCCGTCCTGGGCCACCGCCGGTGGTGGCCGCAATCACGTCGAAGACGCGCAGGGCGTTAATGAGATTGACAGACAGGACTACCGCCATCTCGCGCCGCAGCCCCGGCAGCGTTACCGTCCAGAACTCTCCGAGGCCGCCGGCACCATCGAGCCGCGCCGCCTCGTAGAGCTCCCGCGGGATCTTCTGCATGCCTGCTAGGAAGACCACGTAGCAAAAGCCATAGGCAGCCCAGGCGCCGATCAGGCCCACCGTCGGCAGAGCCAATCGGAAATCGCCAAGCCACGTCGGGGGGGTCAGGCCGATGGTCTTCAGAGCCGCGTTGACCGGACCGAAGACGGGATTGAGCAGCCACCGCCAGACGACACCGATCAGCACCCCTGGCATGATGTATGGCAGGAAGAGCCCAACACGGAAGAAGGGCGCCCAGCGCAGCTTCATCTGCTGGACGAGAACGGCTGGCAGCAAACCGAGGATGGCCGGCAGGATCGCGAAGTAGGGAATGAGAAGCAGGTTGTGCCAGGCGGCGCTCCGAAAGAGGGGATCACGAGCCGCGTCGACGTAATTGGAGAGGCCAGCGAAGGAGGGAGACCCGTAGCCGTCCCACTCAGTGAAACTCAGCGCGATCGTGCCGACCAGCGGGAGTGCAACGAAGAGCCCGAAAATGAGAAAACCCGGCAGCAGGTAGAGGTACGGCTCCCAGGAGGAGCCGAGCAGGCGGGCACGAGATCGGCCGGCGGAGCCGGCGGCAAGGGCCGGCTCCGTCTCGCCCAGTGGGCTAGCTTTGCTCGGCGAGGAAGCGAGCATAGTCGGCCTGAAGCGCCTGAGCGAAGGCCTCTGGCGTCGTCTGATCGCCCAGCAGCCGCTGCAGCTCCGAGGTCAACGTGTCGTAAAAGGTCGGAGTGGCCCAGTCCATGTAGTGGCCGATGGCGTCGGCCTCGTTAGCCTCGTTCCAGGCCGTATAGAGGTCACCGGCGAGGGTATCAGGCTTGATCATCTCAGGGGGAACGGTCTGAGCCGGGAGGGCGCTCTGTTCGACCATTAACTCCAGCGCTCGCTTTGAAACGAGGGTGTTGATGAACTCAGCGGCCAAATCCGGGTTCTCCGCGTTCTTGGTGATGCCGTAGGGGATACCCACGCCGCCGACGTGGAGCACCACTCCCCCCGGTTCTCGCGGCGGCATCAGGAAGAAGCCGACGTTCTCTTTCATCTCCGCCGCGAGATCGGGCGCCTGCCAACTGCCCTGCATCAGCATCGCGCCCTGCCCTGCCGCGAAGAGAGGCCAGGCATCGTCAGGATTGATACCCTCGAAACCCTGCTGCAGGAAGCCGTTCTGGTTCCACTCTTGAAGCTTCGCTGCCGCCTGCTTGATTTCATCCGTGTCCCAGGAGTGCCCTCCCCACCGATAGATGAGGCTATCCAAGTATTCCCGGGACGTCATCGTGCCGTGGATCTCCCCGAGAAGGTGGATCGAGGGCCACGGGTCGAGATTGCCGAAGACCAACGGCGTGACGCCCTTGTCTTTGAACGTCTGCATCGCGGTCTCAAGGTCGGCGAAGGTCTTCGGTGGCTCGACCCCGTTGTCCGCGAAGATCTGCTTGTTGTAATAGAAGCCGACGATCTCAGCGGTCGCGGAGAGGCCCCATAGAACCCCCTCGCCGATCGCTTTCCCGTCCTCGGTGTAGCGATTGCGAGCAAGGAGGCCAGGGGAGAGAAGATCGTTCCAACCATACCGCTCGGCGTATTCGTCCATCGGCAAGATCAGCCCGGCCCGCACCATTGGCCCCATGCTGTTCTCGCCGTTGTTGATCTGGGAGATGTCTGGTCCCTCGCCGCTCTGGACAGCGCGCTGAAGCTGGTCGTCGAGCTGCGACGTCTCAAAACCCCGGTGCTCGACGGTGACGCCCTGCTTCTGAGACTCGAATTCTTCTGCTAACGTTTCGACGATCTCCGCCTGACCGCCCGAATTGTTGGAGTCCCAAAAGACCAACTCGCTACCCTGGGCCTGGACATGCCACACCCTCCTGGGTGAGACCGCCAGCGCGAGCGCCGTCGAAGCACCGACAAAGGTGCGCCGCGAAATCGTCAGGCTGGTTCGCATAGCCAGGTGCCTCCCGATTGACGATCCGCGGCTCCGTTTCCGCGGCTGAGTCCGCTAACCGTGCCCGGAGTCTGTCATAGGGCCTAATGATCGTCAATGGCATTTGCCGTTCGCAGTTACCTGGTCAACATCGGCAGCCCTGCCACAACGAACGCTGCGGACTGTCGCAACCTTGCCCCAGTCCAAAACAACGAGGCCGCCCCCTGGTGGGACGGCCTCGTTGCCTTGTGGTCAGCGCAAGACACTGGTACTGGTCCGCCTATGTCGACATCGTCTGAACGGCGGCAACCCGGGTCTCAACCATAGCCATCAAGGGAGCGGCGCCTAGCTGGTGATCGTGCCTTCTGGAGGTACTGGCCGGTGCTGGTTCGTCTGGTG
>JAUJMG010000304.1 GCA_030446955.1 Thermomicrobiales bacterium | reverse complement strand
GTGGTCTTCGGGCAGCACGACCTCGCGCAGCGCGCTCCCTTCCCGCGCATCGACCTCACGCTCTGTCGCAACGTGCTCATCTACTTCACTCCGGAACTCCAGAGGCGAGCCCTCCACCTGTTCGCCTTTGCCCTGCGTGACCGGGGTTGTCTCGTGCTCGGCAAGGCGGAAACGGTGGGGCCGCTCTCGGATTCGTTCGCGCTCACCGACCCTGTCCTCAAGATCTACGAGCGCATCGGGGATCGCGTGCTGATCCCGCCGGCCCGTATTTCCTCTTCCCCCCTCACCGTGTCGAGGCGGGAACACAACGCCCCAATCAGCCTCGATGTGGTCAGGAGCGCGCAGCAGGAGACGATCAGCAGGACGCGGTCGGGAGGCGAGGCTCCGGAGGGGCTGCTGGTCAGGTTTCCCATGGGCGTCGTCGTGGTCGACCGGCGGTACGACATCCAGTTCATCAACACCGCCGCGCGCCGCCTGTTCGGGATCCACACCACGGCGGTCGGCCAGGACTTCATCCACCTCGTGCAGAATGCCTCCCTGCTGCCGCTGCGCACCGCCATTGACCTCGCCTTCCGGGGAGAGTCCCCCTCCGGCATCTACCCCGTTGCCACCGCCGAGACGGTGATGGGTGAAGCCCGCCACCTGGAGGTCACCTGCTACCCGGAGCGTCTGGAAGGATTGGACGGTCACCCGGACGCGGTCATGATCGTCGTGGTGGACGCGAGCGAGCGCGTCCAGGAGCGCACCTCGCTGGAGCAGACGGTGCGCCGGGCCCAGGCCGACGCGGAGGAGATGCGGAGCCGGATCGACCGGCTGACAGTCACCAACGCCCATCTGCTTTCGTCAAACGAGCAACTTGCCAATGCCAACGCCGAGCTGCTCAGCGGCAACGAGGAGCTGCTGGTCGCCAACGAGGAGATTCAGGCGGCCACGGAGGAGGTCGAGACGCTCAACGAGGAACTCCAGGCGACCAACGAAGAGCTGGAGACCCTGAACGAAGAACTGCAGGCCACCGTTGAGGAATTGAACACCACGAACGACGACCTTCAGGCTCGCAGCCTGGAGATGCAGGAGCTGGCGGTCACGCTGGAAGCACAACGCCAGGTCAGCGAGGCTGAGCGGACGCGGCTCAGTGTGGTGCTCGGCAGTATCGAGGACGCCGTGCTGGTCGTGGATCGCCTCGGCCAGACCGTCCTCGCCAACGAGGCGTACGAGCGCATGTTTGGGAGCACCGAGAGCGACCCCCGATTCGAAAAGGAGCAGGGACATCCCTTGTCCCCGGAGGCGGCTCCCCGCCAGCGTGCCGGTCGCGGCGAAACGTTCAGCGAAGAACTCAGCTACCTCGGGTCCGACGGCACCCGCCATTGGATCGAAGCGAACGGGACGCCGATCCGCTCTGAGGGCGGAGAGGAGCGGGGCGTGGTGGTGATCCGGGACATCACCGATCGTTCCCTACGCCGCCTGCAGGATCAGTTCCTGGCGGTCGCCAGCCACGAACTGCGAACCCCACTCACCGCGCTTCAAGGGGCACTGCAACTCCTGGAGCGTCAGCTCCGGCCGCTGCCGGATGGCGAGCGGCTTCGCCGCCATGCGGGTCAGGCGATGCGACAGGTCCACCGCCTGACGACGCACATCAACGAGCTGATGGATGTCGCCCGCCTTCAGAGTGGGCAGCTCACCCTGAAACGGGAGCGCCTCGACCTGGCGCCGCTGATCGAGCGTGCCGTTGAGACGGCGCGGCTGATCGACCCGACGAAGACGGTGAACCTGACTGCCCCCGCAGAGCAGGTCTGGACCGAGGCGGACCCCGGAAGGGTAGAGCAGGTGCTGCTCAACCTGATCGGCAATGCCTTCGTTCATGCGCCCTCCAGCGAGCGGATCGACATCCGGCTAACCGCTGGCGAGGAGGACGCCGAGATTCAGGTCCAGGATTACGGCGAGGGCATCCAGCCACAGCAGAAGGAGAGCATCTTCTCCCGCTTCTCCAGCCTCGATCGGCTGGATCGTGGCCGGAGCGGGCTTGGCCTCGGCCTCTTCATCGCGCGGGAGATCGTCACGGCCCACGGCGGCACCATCGACGTCGCCTCGACCCCCGGCGAAGGTACGACTTTCACAGTCTGCCTGCCCCTGGCTCCGGCGCCCGGGGCCGATTAACACCCGGCCCGCAACGGCTGCATTGGGCACTTCCGGCCGGAGCGGTGGCCCGCAAGCGGGGCGCAGGGAGCGAGATCCTCCGACTGCTCTGGAAGTCCCCGAAGCGATCCGATACATCCCACGATAACCATGTACACTTGGGGTACCTAAGGCACATAGGTGCCCCGACGTTGCCCCTTCCACAATGCCCCGCGCCCTTGCGGGGATTGCCCTCTTGTGGCCGCCTTTTAGGGAGCGACCGCAGCGCACCGGATCTGTTCGGTCCGGGGTCCGCTCGCCCGAAAGGCTTCCATTATGGACATCTCCATGCCTCCCCATATCCTCGTCATGAACGACACCCAGGAGATCCTCGACCTGCTCCGCGAGTTGCTGGAGGAGGAAGGTTTCCGGGTCTCGACCTCGCTCTACGTGCTCGACCTCCAGAAGATCAAGACGCTCGCCCCGGACGTGATCGTGCTGGACGTCATGTTCGAGGGGCACGACAAGGGGTGGCAGCTCCTGACCCTCTCGCGCCGGGACCCGGAGGTTTGCGCCATCCCGCTCCTGCTCTGCACGGCCGCAGTGCAGACGGTCAAGCCGATGGAGGAGCATCTGGCCTCGGTCGGCGTGGGCGTGGTGCTCAAGCCCTTCGACCTCAACCACCTGCTGTGGGCGATCAACCAGGCGCTCTCAGTGCGGGAGGCGGCCTTGAACCTTTCAGCGGATGGTTCATCAGACGGGCGGGAGGCGACCGTGAACCGGCTCGCGGATGGGCGAACATCGTAGGGAGCGCCTTCGGGCCAACGGTCCAGGTTCCTGGAGGCCCCGCCGGTTGAATTCCGAACGCGACCCACATATTCGGCGGGGAGCACCAGGCTCTGGCGGCATCCATTGTGCAACAGGCACTACAAGCCCGGGGGTACGGCGTACTCCGGCTGTTGCGCGTCGGAGGTTGCGGGGCTCTCCCCATATGGATCACAAGACCATCCTGGTCGTTGATGATGAACGGACCATCGTGTTCATGATCGCCGACCTGCTGGAGGATGAAGGCTACGCGGTGCGCTGCTGCTTCGATGGCCGCACCGCTCTCGACACGGTCGACCGCGAGGCCCCGGATTTGGTGGTCAGCGACGTGATGATGCCCGGGATCGACGGCATCGCGGTGGCTGTCTACCTAAGAGAGCGGGGCATTCCGGTGCTCCTGATGAGCGCCGTCCCCTGGCACCGCGCCATGCCCGGCGTGCCCTTCATCCCCAAGCCGTTCGACCTCGACCGCTTCCTCGACGCGGTGAGCCACGCCCTGACCGCCTAGGAGACGGGAACTCCTTGGTTCCCACGACCGGCCGTCCACCGGGCTCCCCCACCCGGCTTCCCAGTCGCTTCTTCTGCCACAATCCAGACGGGCAACCGGACTCCTTGCCGGCTGGGCAACCGCGACGACGTGTTGCGCCATCCTCCGTGGCACCCAACCCGGTCTACCATGGCTCGCGAGACTGGGCTGAGGTGGTTGAACGTCGCGGGAGCGGGTGCCCGGGGCCGCCGTTGCAGATCGGGGCCGCCGCGCCGGGCAACGAGATACGGATGCGTTGTTCATGAGGACGGACGTGCTCACCCGCCGGCGGCTCAACCGGGCGACGCTGGCGCGTCAGATGCTGCTGGCGCGGGAGGAGGTGTCCGCCGTTGAGGCGGTGGAGCGCCTGTGCGGTCTGCAGGCGCAGGAAGCCAAGCCGCCCTTCATCGGCCTCTGGACCCGCGTGGCAGGGTTCCGGCGTGAGGACCTACACCGGGCACTCGATGAACGGGCAGTGGTCCGCGCCACCCTGATGCGCGCGACGCTGCATCTGATGAGCGCCGCGGACTACGCCGCCTTCCGCCCGGCGCTGCAACCAGTAATGACGCAGGCGCTGCGCGTGCTGGGAACGCGCGGAGAGGGGCTGGACCTCGACCGGGTGATGCCGGTGGCGCGAGGACTGCTCGGGGAGCGGCCGCTCACGTTTGAGGAGCTGCGGCCGTTGCTGGTGGAGTCGTTTCCCCAGGTCAACGACCGCGCGTTAGGTTACGCGGTGCGGACTCACCTGCCGCTGGTGATGGTCCCAACGCAGGACCGGTGGGGCTTCCCCGCTGCCGCGCCGTTCACGCTTGCGGAGTCGTGGCTGGACGCTCCCCTCTCCGACGACCCCAGCGCGACCGGGGCGCTGGTCCTCCGCTACCTGGCCGCGTTTGGCCCTGCCACCGCCGCCGACGTGCAGACGTGGTCGGGGTTGCAAGGGATGAAGCGGGTTCTGGACGGTCTGCGGCCAAACCTGAGGGTCTTCGAGGACGAGCGGGGCCGGGAATTGTTCGACCTGCCGGATGCGCCGCGGCCGGATGGGGAGACCCCGGCCCCGCCGCGCTTCCTGCCGGAGTTTGACAACCTGGTGCTGTCGCATGCAGACCGGACGCGGGTGCTGGCGGACGAGCATCGCGGGCAGGTGGTCACCAAGAATCTGCGGGTGCGCGCGACGTTCCTGTGGGACGGCGTCGTGGCCGGGACGTGGCAGGTAGAGCGGAAACGGCAAGCGGCCACCCTCCGGATCACGCCGTTCGCGCCCCTACCGCAGGGCGCCGCCGACGCCCTCGCTGCGGAAGGCGACCCTCTGCTGCGGTTTGTAGACAATGATGCCGCTTCGTTTGGGTTCGAGGTGGGTGACCCAGTCTCCTCGGGGTAATCGGCTGGGCGGGACCGAACCGGAACGCTTGTGGTTCGGGCCGGGCGAAGCCGCTGCCCGGACGTAGTCCGGATGTATTGATGAAGGGCGGTCGCGGATGGGGTCGGACGCGGGGACGGAGCAGGGGCCAGGGAACGGAGGGAGGTCGCACTCGCCTCCTGACGCGGGGATCAATCCCCGCGCTCAGACCACGAAGCCGGCTCAAGCCGGCTGAGGCGAGTGGGGGAGTCGGGGAGTCGAGAAGTCAGGGCGTTTGGCAGTAGTTCTCGACGCCCCGACTTCTCGAATGGCAACTGGCATCTGGCGTCTGGCTATCCGCTCCGCTTCAGGCGACCGGTTCGCTTGGCGTAGCGCTCGCCGAGCTGGAAGATCTGGATGCCGAGCGGGACCGTGATGGCACCCATGATCAGGAGCGGCCAGAGGTTGCGCCACTCCTGGCCGAGGCCTGTGCCGTCGATCAGGGTGTTGCGAATACCTTCCAGGGCGTAGTAGACGGGCGAGATGCGGGCCAGGGCCTGCATCCAGTCCG
>JAUJMG010000041.1 GCA_030446955.1 Thermomicrobiales bacterium | reverse complement strand
GGGCGGAGCAGGCGGTCAAGACCTCCGGCATCCCCTGGACGATCTTCCGCCCCTCAGTGGTTTTCGGCCCCGGCGACGAGTTCATCAACGCCCTGGCCGGCGTGGTCCGGAACTTCCCGCTCATCCCCGTCGTCGGCGATGGGCAGAGCAAGTTCCAGCCGGTCTCCGTGCGGGAGGTCGCCGAAGCATTCGCCAAGGCACTGGACGATCCTGCGGCCGTCGGCCAGATTTACGAACTAGGCGGCGCCCAAGTCTACACCTACGAGGGGATGTTAGACACGATCGCCGCGAAGCTAGGCAAGAAGAAGCCAAAGGCGCACGTCCCTGTCGCGCTGATGATGCCGGTGGTCAAACTCTCCAAGCCGCTCCCGAAGGCGCTCCGCCCACCGGTCACCGTGGAGCAGCTCAAGATGCTGGCCCTCGACAACTGCACCGACCAGAACGCCACGCCGCAACTGCTCGGCCGCCAGCCCCTCCGCCTCGAAGACGGCATCGACTACATCCTGCCTGGCGCGGGTAGACGCTAGCCGTCGGTGCCAGAGGCCAGGCCAGCGGGCAGAGAGAGCTACAACACGCGTCCTCTCTGCCCGCCCACTCTCCTTCGGCAGTGGCGAGGAGTTAGCGGCTGCGGGCTGCAATATTCGACTTGAGCGCAAGGAGAATACGCCGTAGTTCGACCTCGCGCACAGGAACCCAGCGCGAAGCGTGCAGTTGCGCCACCTCGGCCTCTAGGTGCAGCCATCCCCGCACCTCATCGATTCGAACGTCAATCGGCAGGCGCTTATTGGCTGCCGGTCGGCCCAGGGTTCTCTCAAGGGTTTCGAGGTGCGATGCGATCTGCAGATCAAGCGTGGCTGGTCCAACTCCTGTAAGCCAGGTCGGCTTGTCAACACTCCCCGCTGATAGACGGAGGTACCACTCATTGCTCGCGTCCTTTGCGAGTTGGTGGCCACGGTGTGCTGCTGCCAATTCGATTACGGCGCGGCGTCTGGCTCCTCCGAAGTGGAAGAGATACGCGGCGTCGTCGCCGTGGACGAGAGGCCAATCGCCCTCATCAAATCCCAGATAGCGCCGGACCGCCTCCGGCTGTCCAGCACCCTGCATTCGGGGTTGGCTGCTGTAGCGCCATTCGCCGGTGGCTAGGTCCGCATCGGAGACCCGCCGCACCTCGATCTTGAAGTCGGTCCACTTGCGAACCTCAAGCAGGTGGCCTCCAGTGCGGAGCCCCCGACCCGTTTGCGCCTGCACACCTGTCGCGATAGCACGGCCCGTCGCTTCGTCCGCAACTGTCGCCCCAGCCGTCCCTTCGATGTTCGAGTGGATCTCCCCTCGATTCGCTGCTTCCAGCCACAGCTTCCCGCGGCGTACGCCACTGGCGTCCTCGAGCAGCTCCCCTGCCGCGATCATGGTCGGCAAGATAGACCGCGCCACGATTGGGGCGGCACAGGTGTCAAGGAACTCCTGCACCTTCGCTCGGTCACGGCCCACCTGTGGGGATTGAAAGATATAGGAAGCGACCTGCTGACGTGCGATAGCGTGCTGAGGACCTCGCTCAATCGCCCCGAGCCATCCGTCCCTGGCGGCGTCAATCATTGCCGCATGAATGAGGCTTTCGAGCGGCGAGGTTGAACACACCATCACGCGGGTGGTTCCGGCACGCCGGTTGCCCCGCCCGATCCGCTGCAGGAGCGATGGGATATCAGGTGCTGGGCCATCAAGGACCACCAGGTCGATGTCACCGATGTCGACCCCAATCTCCAAGGTCGAGGTGGCGAAAACAACGATCTTAGCCTCCAGCTTGATCGCGGTTTCGGTCCCCTCTCGCTCGGCTCGATCAAGGCTACCGTGGTGAGCTCGGCTCTGATATCCGAGCCCTTCGAGGTGTGGACGCAGGGAGGCAGTCAGTTCGTCAACCCGCTTGCGCGCGTTCGCGAACACCAGCACCTTCTCGGACCGCCGGAGCGCCGCCAGATAGGCCGGCAGGGCTATCTCAAGGGTGGCACTGCCGGAGGCTGTGGTCACAACCTCGATCTCTCGCCCGCCGGGGACGGAAATCACCTCCCCACCCGGCAGATATGCCTCCACGACCGATGCGGTGTCGGGAACTGTCGCGCTGAGCGCCACAATCTGCAGCCGGTCCGAAGCCGTCCATCCCTTCCGTTTCGCTTCGCGCCGCAGCCGCCGTAGTCGTTCGATCAGCCACCGAAGCTGCTCGCCTCGAGGGGTGCCGTGCAGCAGATGCACCTCATCCAGCACCAGCGCGACCACCGAGGCGAGGTCGTGACCATCGGGGTTGCGCAGCCGCCCGCGACAAAGGAGGCTGTCAAACGACTCTGGGGTCGTCAGCAGCACCTGCGGCAACCGATTGCCGGACGGACGGTACTCCCCCGTGCGCCGGTCCACACGCAGACCAAGGCGGTCGAGAGGGACATAGAGCCGTCCGTGGAGGTCATTAACCAGGGCGCGCGTCGGCGAAACGTAGAGGATGGTCCAAGGGCGCCGCCTGCCGACGTGGCATTCGGTTAGGGGGGCGCATGCGGCCTCGGTCTTGCCCGACGCAGTGGCCGCGCAGACGAGTACGTCGCGGCCGTCGAGGATCGAGGGGATTGCCGCGCGCTGCGTTGCAGTCAGCCGGCCGAACGATGCGAAGAAGTAGGGCCAGGTCCGCTCCAGCCTCTTGGCGATGGTCTCATCCTGTCGCAGCTCGGCGTCCATCAGGTGTTAGGTGGGCCGTAGAGTGCGTCCAAGGTGCCAATGTAACGCTTAATGAACGCGCGAATGAGACCACTGTCGTCGTATCCAGAGAGCTCGAGTTGATCCTCAATGCGCTCCACAATGGCCTCGTCGAACTCATGCTTCATGCCGTAGGCAGCACAGTACAGATAGTGCAGCCGAGTGGCCAGCACGCTCCGCTGGTCGGGAGACCAGGACTGCAGGTGGTAATAACCGCCCTTGTCTTCTCCCAACATCTTCCTAATGGCCGCGTCGCCTTCGTGTAGGTCGTCTCCGACCGTAGCGAAGAAGAGTCCAAAGGGCGCGGACTCGTAGTCGACGACATCGCCGCGGAGGTACTGTGTCAGGGCATCCAGCAGATCGGTGACGCGCTGGTACTGAGTCCACGACATCATCCCTTCGACCTCGAACTCGTCGATAGTGATGATCAGGCCCATGTAGCCAGCTAACCTCGCGATTACTGCATGGCCAACTAAGACTTCGACGAAGTTGGACGGCCGCTCCGCGACCCTGTTCCCGATCATCGGCTTGGGCCCGTAGGAGCCAAAAGAGACGTTCGGTTCGGACACCAACCTGGACCGGGCCTGGGCAGCCGTGATTTCATCACTGCTCGAGAGCAACGACTCCAGCAGGTTGGCATACTTGTCGATGTGGCCAGCCCTCTTGATCGTTTGCACGGCCTCGTAGTTGTGCTTGATCCGGTCAATATTCCACTGCGACCGCACGATCGACGGCGACGGGCGACCTGCGTTGATCGCCTTGAGGTAAAGGTCAAGGAGCGGCGTCGAGGACTGAAAATCCTCAGCAGCGGTCGTGGCCCAGAGGTGGTGCAACAGCCGAGCAGGGTTTGACAAACTAACCGTCTGGCCGTCCACCTCGACCCTAGCAACAACATACCCTTCTCGTCGGGCCAAGTACCGAATGACCTCCATCGTGTGGCTCTTGCCCGTTCCAAACGGACCCGTAATCGACGACACCCTAGGACGACCGTCACGGACACAAGGGAAACGGCTGAGGATCCACGTCTGGAGGTCCGCAAAGCCAAGGGTCAGCTCTTCAATCCCCTGCTTAGGTACCAGCCCGAAGCGAAGCGCCTCGATTGATTTGCGCGCGTCGACATCCCCCGCCAGCGGAACAGCATCGGGTTCCGTTGAATTCGCCAATCGGTCCGTGTTGTTGGCGCTGTCGACCCTCATAACCTGCTCTTCGAGGTCGCTCTCTGTATTGAGCGGAGTCAACTCGTCGGCGGCCAGTTCGACTTCGAGCCCCCCGAACTCCGGCAGTTGAACGAGAACTCCGTTCCGCGTCACGCGGCTGACAACTGCCCGGCCAAAAGTTCGGGCAGTGACGAGCAGACCGGTCTTCGGGACCCAGGTCGGGCTCATACCTCGTCCTCCTCCACGCGCTTCGGCATGGAAGTCGTGTCGAGGGTGCCCTCGTCGTACAAGCGAACGAGCAGGGCGCAGGTGCCCTTGACCATTGTCCTCCGGCTGCTACTAGAGATGTCCTCGAGGGCGATCCGTTCTGCGAGCTCATCAACCGTTGCCAGGACGCGCCCCCGTTCCACCCCGTTGTCCCAGCCAACTTGTTTGTCAAAGAGGTCGACCAGGCGGTGGCCAATGGCGCGAAGCTCCTGCCCTGGGTCACCACGCCGGGTCAGGTCGATCCGCGGCGCCAGGGTATTACCGTCAAAAAAGCCGTAGTCGGGGCCTGGATCCGCGACCCGTTGCTGCCGGGCGGCGAGACGCTCCATCTGCTCGACGAGATCGGGCGTGAACGCGTAGACCAGAAGCGCCGAGCCGCGCTTGAGGTCGGCGATGGCGTTGATGTTGGACTGCAACATGGAAAGGATGCGGTCCATCCGGCGTCGATCGACACCTAGGCCCTGCTCGGCTTCGTCGTAGGTGACGACGGTACCCTGAAAGCGGGCGTGGCGGACGAACTGAAAGAGCGAGAGCAGGCATCGTCGACCGTGCAGATTCTCCTCGCTCTTTCCAACGGGACTGAGAGACAGCTCCCGCGCCAGCCCCCGATCTGCCACATCACCCTCAAGCCAGCGACAGGCGGCGGTGAAGGTTGCCTCGTCTTCCTGCAGGTGCGCTTCGAATGCCTGCCGCGCCACCCGCCCGAATGCCTCCAGTTCGAAGTCCACCTTGTCGAGCCCGGCGACCCATCCCTCGGCGAGTCGATCGGCCATCGGAGTGTTCCCAGCTGCCTGCTGCCGAACACAATCAAGGCTGGCGACTAGGAGGGACTGAATGCCGCGGCCGTCGAGATTTGGCGCTCGGATTTCCCGGGTCACCTCTCGGTAGACGACTAGGCTCTTGGTAAAGTCGACGTCTTTGTTAAGCACGACCTCGGCCGTGACGCATCCCATCTCACGGCTCAGCTCCATCAGATGGCGCAGGAAATGAGTCTTCCCCGATCCGAAGGGTCCGATCACGAACTTTTCGGCGGATGCGCCACGTTTGAACTGTTGCTCTAGGTACTTGCGTTTCAGGCGCTCAAGCGCATCCTCGTACCCCACGCCGAAGAGCGCACATCCATCAGTCGGTGCCGTGCCGTACTGAGCCATCCGCTCATACATATCGATGACATCGATACTCACCGCTCAGGACTCCCCTTCGAGGCGATCGAGCGCGACCGTCGCGAGTCGCTTCATCAACAGGCGGCGATAGCCGGAGCCGACGTGGTCAAAGAGGATCTTGTCCCCTTCGATGCGCAGCCGATCCTCGAGCCCATTGACATCCCCCATGCAGTGAGCGACCAGCTGTCCTAGGCGCTCGACCGCCTGTGCCAGGAACACTTCCCGCTCACAAAGGGTTGTCACGGCTTCGATTGGCAGGACCGGCCAGCGCCAGGCCGGAGCTTGCTCGAAGCTCCGAGCCATCTCCAGCCGTTGGCCAAGCGCCGGATACTGCCGGCTGCAGTTCTCTAGAAACCCTGGGAGGACTGCGAACACGACCGCCGAACCGACCAGCCCTCTGTACATCCGTCGATAAGCCTACGCATTAGGTTGGCCGCGATCCGCAGCTTGTTCGAAGGATTCGCCCGCCCTGAAACCAATGTTCTCTCGTTCTCGTCGAACAGCAGCATGGTCCCCGGGAGGCCGAGGCGAAAGAGGCCTCCCGCGACCGTGGCGAGTACCAGCTCGGCATTACGGCGCGACAGCGGATCTTTGACACCTGCGATGCCCACCAGTTGGAGTTGGCCGGTGCCGACCTTCTCGCCGAGAAGGTAGCGTACAAGGAGCACCGAAACGGCTGGCTCCGTCACCGCTCGCAGCATTGCGTTGCGGAATCCAGCGTGGGGTAGTTGGGCATCCTTAAAGGCAGCGAGATCTGCGCGCCCAGCCTCTCGGAGCCCATCGAGAATGCGTGGGAGGCCCCGCACCTGCTCGCCGTCGAGCCGAACCTCAAGATTCTGGAGGATGTACTTCGTGATTGGGTACCAATCGTCCAGGCCGAGATCCTGAGATAGGTCGGTCTGCACCATGGCCATGCCGCGGTCGAGCGCCAGTTCGCTGAGGAGGCGGAGTAGGTGCGTCTTGCCGGCGCCGTAGCTGCCTTCGAAGAAACGGCAGGTAGCGCCCCCACGCTCAATGAGGTCGTCAAGAATCTCGCGCTCGAAGTAGGCCAGGAAGTCACTGGTCCCAGCATCCACAATCCTAGGATCCGCATCGCCGAGGACTCCATGCTGCGCCACTTGCTCGAGTGCACCACGGATGAGGTCTGGATGCGGCAAGGTCCGCACCACCTGCGTGCTCATGACACCACGCTGGACGAGGCCACCACGTAGCACATCGTCTTGTAATCTTGGCGAGCGTCGAGACCGTTCACTGACAGTCCCAAGCCTCGGGCAACCTCCTGCTGGCTGCCGGTCTGCAAGCCCAGCTTCCGACTCTCCGGTACCCGCGGGCCGAGCGCCCGGTAGCGATCGAGGTTGTACAGGAATCGCCAGCACGGCAGGTCGACGTGCTGCAGGCGCTTGTCCGGTTTCTGGCCGGCCAATTCGTGGCGCACGAGCGTTGCCCGCACTTCCCGGTAGAAATCGAGGATCGGAACCTGCTCCGCCCGCGCCTTCCCCTCCGTCGTCCTGCGCTGCCGCTCCTGCGCGTATGCGTCCCAGAAGACGGCAGTTAGCATCTCGTTTGGGTAGGCTGCGGCGTTGAGCTTGCCTAGCGCTTCGGTTTCCAGCTTGTCTAGGTCCTCTCGGCGGCCGATCGCCGTCCAGTCCACCACCACCTCGTGGTTGTATCAGACTCGAGCTTGTGCGTGTTCGCGCTTGAACTGGAACTCAACCATGCTGATGCGCCAGCCGTCATTCTGCTCCCGCAGGGGCTTTTGCTCCTGCTGCGCGGCACGCACGAAGTCGGCTTCGATCCGTCTAAAGGCCTGGACGCGCTCACGCCGAGTCTCCTCGACCGCGCGCTCAAGGGAGCCTCGGGCTTCCTCCAACGCTTGGCCAAAGGCCTCGCCAGAAGAGAGACGCTTGAGCGCTGCCTCTAGGCTCTCTAGTGCATCGGGGGCATTCGCCTTCACCTTGGTCACGGCCATGAGTGGCTGAACTACCTTGCCAAATTGGGCCAAAGCGTCCTTGAGCGTCCCCGTGTCGGTGGACATTGAATATGCTTCCCTCCTACCAATCGGCGGACTCACCGATCAGTGGTGCAAATGACACATCGTTAGGGATTCGAAGACGACTATCAGGACCTTAGAGCCTGTCTTAGGCCTGTAAGGGTGAGACCGGGGCATACGAGAGTCCCGAGGGCTTGAGTGCCCCGGAGATGCGCCACGCCGGCCCGCCCGACCCAGACATCAGTGACTCCGTCCTCAATTCGTCGGCGAAAACACTACCGTACCCGGCCATCACCTATGCCTTAGGAGTGTCAGTGTCGAGAAACCAGGATACCCGAAAGTCGGTCTGATTGAAGAGAGGGGAAACATCCTCGCGTGTTCCCCAAAATCACCTAATGCGGGCTGCGGCTCTTTCAGATAGGTCAAAATCCTGACTGCTCCCAAGAAGGTTCTTGACGATTTCGCTAAACGATACTTCGCACCGTTTCGTCGACATCTGCCGGCGGCAGTCCTACCACTGTTGTTCTGGAAGCGGGTCGCAAAGCCGATCGACCCGGCGTCTAACCCCTACCGGTAGCTCGCCGCTTGCAGCTCGAAGAGGCTGGCGTAGCGGCCGCTGAGAGCCATCAACTCCTCGTGGGTTCCCTGCTCCAGTAGCCGGCCGTTCTCCAGGACCAGGATCCGGTCGGCCATCCGGGCCGTCGAGAAGCGGTGGGAGATGAAGAGGGCCATCCGGCCTTCCGTCAGCTGCTTGATCCGGCTGAAAAGGTCGTGCTCCGCCTGGGCATCCAGGGCCGCGGTAGGCTCGTCCAGAATTAGGATCTGGGCGTCGCGCATAAACGCCCGCGCCAGCGCCACCTTCTGCCACTCGCCGCCGGAGAGCTGATGTCCCCCGTCGAACCACTTACCGAGCGTGGTGTCGTACCCTGCTGGCAACCCGGCGATAACCCGGTCTGCGCCCGAGCGAGCAGCAGCAGCGGCGATCGCTGCCTCATCGTCGACTCGGTCGACGTTGCCGACCCCGATGTTCTCGCCCGCGCTGAACTGATAGGTCGCGTAATCCTGGAACATCATCCCGAACTCGCGCCGTAGCTCCGCCGGGTCGTACTCCCGCACGTCTCGCCCGTCGATCAGCACCTGGCCGGCGTCGGGATCGTAGAGACGACCAAGCAGCTTCACGATCGTCGTCTTCCCGGCCCCGTTGCGGCCGACCAGCGCCACGGTCTCCCCCGGTGCGATGGTGAAGGAGACATCATCCAGCGCCGGCACGTTGTTGCCCGGGTAGCGGTAGGTCACGTGCCGGAACTCGATTCCCTGTTGAAATGGCCGTCTCACGGGCGCCGGGTTCGTTGGCCGCGCGATGACCGGCTTCCGTTCCAGCAGGTCGTACAGCGTGGAGAGGTAGAGCCCGTTCTCGTAAATTCCCTGGAACCCACCGAGGATGCCCTGGAACGCCCCCTGGGCCTGGGTGGCGGCGGCGGTGAACGCCGTGAGTTGGCCGATGTTGACGCTGCCGCGCAGGGCGAGAATCGCCACGTAGAGGTAGGTCCCGGACGATGCCAGCACCGTCAGTGCGCCCCAGCCAAACCCGGCAAGGTAACGCCGCACCAGCAGCGCCTTGGTGTCCTGGTAGTAGCCGTCCGCCGTGCGGCGGTAGCGCTCGATGAAGTGGTCGCCGACGGTATAGAGCTTGACCTCCTTCGCATACTCGTCGGTTGTCATCAGGGTCGTGAGATAGGAGAGCACCCGGCGGATGGGCGACTGCCGCCGCATCTGCTGGAATCCCCACCAGCCGTAGCGAGACCCGGAGATGAAGGCCGGAATCGGGGAGAGCAGGGTCAGCACGGCTACCCACGGCGAGAGGGCGATCAGCACTGCCAGCAGCGTCCCGAACGTGATCACGGAGCGCGCCAGGTTGAAGACCTGCGAGACCATCTGGACCGGACGGTTGGCCGATTCCCGCTGCGCCTGCTGGAGCTGATCGTAGTAGGCGGCGTTCTCGAAGTCGGCCAGGTCCAGCGTGTTGGCGTGACCCATCACCAGCAGTTGGACGTGGATGGCGAGCTGCTCCTGGAGCAGCTGCTGGCTGATGTTGCCGACCGTCTGGAACAGGCTCCCCCCTACCAGCAGGCCAAGCTGAAGCCCGGCCAGCACCACGACCGCCCGGATATCGGCATCGGTGCCGCCGTTCGCGACCCCCTCGATCACCCGGTTCGTCAACCGCTCCAGCAGCTTCACTTGCAAAGCGGGGATCAAGCTCTGGAGCAGCGTCACGGTCGCCAGCGTCAGCGTCAGCCGTGGGCTCGTCGACCAGACGAGCCGCATCACCCGGACGACGGCCCGCCATGTCTCTCGCGCCCCCCGGGCCACCGCTCGCGCGTCGAACCGCCGACCCTGTGGTCCCGGCGCGACTGCCGGGTCCGAGCCGTTTGTGGCCGGGCCGCTGTCATGGCGACCGTTGGTGACCGAGCCGGCGTGGGGATCGGCGCGCCGTGTTGGGCGACCGCCGGAGGAGCGGCCATTCGGAGGGTGACCGTTACCTGGAGGGAACTGCATGCGGTGGCTGGAATCCGTTCGTTGGACGCGTTCAGATCGTCGACGGTCCCGGGATCGAGTGCTTCAACGCGACCCGGCAGCTACCTTATGGATACCCTGCTCCCCGCCGACCCACAACTCCCAACATGGGTAGGTCCAGTGCCTGCGACCCCACGCGCCGCCCGCGTGCGGTGGCCTCGGGCACGTAGACATCTCACCGGTTGCACAGGGTCTCATGAGACATGTGCGTCACCCTGAGAGTGTTGCCCATGCTCTTGCCACCCCCCGATTCCTGCGGTATAAGCCCGCCCACGTCAGGCACCACAGGGGAGAGACGAGCCGGCCACACCGGGTATTGCCTCGGGTGCCTCTGCGCCGTCGTCACGGGAGGTAGACCATGTCAATCTCCAGCACCGATTCCACCAGGACCGCAGCCGACACCGCGCAGGAGTTGGATCTGAGCCGGGAGAAGCTGCCCGAGATGTACGAGCGGATGGTTCAGATCCGCGAGTTCGAAGACTTGGCTGGTAAGAATTTCGCCGCCGGTTTGGTGCCCGGGTTCGTCCACCTCTACGCCGGGGAGGAAGCCGTCGCTGTCGGTGTCTGCTCCCACCTCACCGACGCCGACTACATCACCAGCACTCACCGCGGCCACGGACATTGCATTGCCAAGGGCGTGGATATACCCGGCATGGTCGCTGAGTTGATGGGCAAGTCCACCGGCATCTGCAAGGGCAAGGGCGGCTCGATGCACATCGCCGATGTGGACAAGGGCATGCTCGGCGCCAACGGCATCGTCGGCGGGGGACTGCCGCTTGCTTGCGGTGCCGCCCTCACCGCCAAGACGCTCGGCACCGGCGCGGTCGCGGTTTGCTTCTTCGGTGACGGGGCCTCCAATCAAGGCACCTTCCACGAAGCCCTTAACCTGGCCGCCATCTGGAAGCTCCCGGTCGTCTTCGTCTGCGAGAACAACGGCTACGCCGAGGCCACCCCGGTCGCCTACCACTGCTCTGCCAGCGACATCGCCAACCGCGCCGGCTCCTACGAGATCCCCGGCGTGGTCGTGGACGGTCTGGACCTCTTCGCCGTCTATGAGGCGGCTGGGGAGGCGATCGCTCGCGCCCGCCGCGGCGCGGGGCCGACCTTGATCGAGGCCAAGACCTACCGATTCTACGGTCACTTCCAGGGCGACACGATCACCTATCGGACGGAGGAGGAGGTGCTCCGCTACCGCGATCGGGACCCGATCGCCGGTGCCAAGAAGTACATCAAGGACCACGGCCTCGCCACGGAAGAGGAATTGGACGCTATCGACGCTCGGGTTGTGGCTGATCTGCAGCAGGCCTGGGCCGACGCGCAAGCTGCCCCTTGGCCCAAGCCCGAAGAAGCCCTCACCGACGTCTACGTGAGTTACTGACGGAGTCGGGGAGTCGAGGAGTCAGGAAGCGCCGGAGAGGTAGGGGCGCTGCTTGCTGCGCCCGCTTCACCTCCTTCACACCCTCGCCACGTACGGAGGAACAACCATGGTGACAGCCGCTCCCACTCGAACCCTTACGTATTTGCAGGCGGTGAACCAGGCGCTACGAGTCGCTATGCGCGAGGACCCGACGACCATCTTGATGGGAGAAGACGTGGCCGGTGGCGCCAACGTCGATCACCTGATCAACGAGGATGCTTGGGGTGGCCCGATGGGTGTTACCAAGGGCCTCGTCCAGGAGTTCGGCCGCAACCGGATTCTGGACACGCCGATCACTGAGGCCGGCTTCATTGGTGCCGCGGTTGGCGCAGCGGCCACTGGCCTGCGCCCGATCGCGGAGCTGATGTTCGTCGACTTCTTCGGCTGCTGCATGGATCAGATCTTCGACCAGGGTGCCAAGCTTCGCTACATGTTCGGTGGCAAGGCCCGCTGCCCGGTGACGATCAGGACCCAGATCGGCGCCGGGGTCAACGCCGCCGGCCAGCACTCCGGCTGCCACTACTCCGTCTTCACTCACATGCCCGGCATCAAGACCGTGATCCCGTCCACCCCTGCCGATGCTTACGGTCTCCTGCTCAGCTCGATCCGCGACGACGATCTCGTGCTCTTCTTCGAGAACAAGGTTCTCTACGGCTCTAAGGGCGAGGTGCCGGAGGGCACGGACGGGATCCCGCTCGGCGTGGCGGATATCAAACGCGAAGGGAGCGACGTCACCATCGTCGCCATCTCCCGCATGGTCCAGCAGTCACTCGCTGCTGCCGAGATGCTGGCTGACGAGGGGATTGAGGCCGAGGTCGTCGATCCTCGCACCCTCTCCCCGCTCGATGAAGAGACGATCCTGAGCTCAGTGGCCAAAACGCACCACCTGATCATCGTCGACGAGGACAACCCTCGCTGTGGTGCCGCCGCCGACATCGCAGCGATGGTCGCCGACAAGGGTTTCGACACCCTGGACGCCCCGATCAAGTTGGTCACCGCACCCCACACCCCGGTCCCATTCAGCCCGCCGCTGGAGCAGTTCTATATCCCCAGCCCAGAAAAGATCGCCGAGACTGTGCGCGGGATTTTGTAGCCGGGCGAGAAGGGGGCCGAGGGGGTGGCACTGGGCGCTGGGGGAGAAGGGGGGCGGTGCAGGGGGTGAACCGAGGGAACGGAGCGGGGCGGCAAGGATATCGTCATCTCATCGCTTAACAGAAGGCAATGAGGCTGGTGATGGCGATCTACGAGGTGGCCAAGAACTGGCCGCGCGAGGTGCAGCTCGGCGGATTGACCTCCCAGGAAGGCTGCGGTCTCCACGATCCCATCGAACAGTGCCGAGGGGTCTCCCACCATCTCTCGATGGCCTACGGCTCTCTCTGCCAGGTGGAAACCCAACTGATGATCGCAGAGCAGTTGAGCTACCTGGACGCCTTCGTCATGGAGACTCTGATGGCATCCATCGTCGCTGCCCGCCGCCTGCTACGCGGTCTCCTCCGCAGCGTCTGCGAAACCGGATTCCACCGTTGATCAGCCGCCATCTCCTCTCTCCCTTTCAGGGAAGCGTCTCCCTCCACCTCCTTCATCCGAGCAAAGCGAGGTCAAACCGATGCCGACGTTGGTCAAGATGCCGAAGTGGGGCCTGACGATGACGGCCGGAACCGTTACCGGCTGGCTGCGAGACGAGGGTGCCGAGATTGAGGAGGGCGACCCGCTGCTGACGGTGGAGACCGAGAAAGCGGTCAACGATGTCGAGGCGCCGGTCGCGGGTGTGCTTCTGAAGATTGTCGCCGCCGTCGGCAGCGAGGTCCCAGTCAGCGGCCCCGTCGCCGTGATCGCCGCGCCGAACCAGGCTCTCTCGGAGGAGGAGATCGCCTCCCTCGTCGCTCCGGCGCACCCCCAAGGTGCCGGAGCCAAGGTAGGCATCGGCGGAGGCGGCCAGCGTACGAACCGGGAGGCACGTGCCGCCGCTCGGGATGACTCCGGCCGCGTCAACGCCTCCCCGGCGGCACGTAAGCTGGCCAGGGACCTCGGTATCGACCTCGCCGGCATCCCAGCGACGGGTCCCGGCGGCCGAATCACTAGTGAGGATGTCGAGCGCGCCGTAGCCCGTCAGGCCGCCACGGGCGACGTTCGCGAGGATGTTGTCGTCCTGGCTGACGGGCGCGCGCTCTCCTACCTCATCGCAGGTCCTCCTACGGCCACACCGCTTGTTTTCCTCCACGGGCTCGGCGGCTCGCGGGGAACGTGGGAGAACCTGCTCGGCGATTTGGTGGAGCGGCACCGCGTCCTGGCGCTCGACCTGCCAGGACACGGACTCAGTGACAAGCCCGCTCCAGAGGTGACTGATTACTCCATTGCCGGGCTTGCGGCGGCGGTCCGGGAGGGGTTGGCGACGCTGAAGCTCCTGCCCTCCATCCTGATCGGCCACTCGCTCGGAGGTGCGGTCGCAATGCAGATCGCGCTGGACCAACCTGCCCAGGTGACCGGCCTGATCTTGGTCGATGGCGCTGGTCTCGGGGAGGAGATCAATCCCGACCTGTTGGATCTGGTCGACGCCGAGCCAAGTTCGGAGAATGCGCGTCGCCTGTTGGATCTGTTCTATGAAGACAAGCGGTTGGTGTTGGATCGCGGCGTCGAGGAGATGCACCAGGGCCGCCGTCGTCCGGGTGCGGTCGAGGCGGAGCGGGCGGTTGCCTCGGCGGCCTTTGCCCGGGACGGGCAGCAGACCGGTCTCCCTGCCCGGCTGGGCGAACTCGCAGTCCCCACCCTGCTCGTCTCCGGTACCGAGGATCGAGTCATCCCGGTCAATCACGCCTTTGCCGCGTCCCGGGTCATCCCGGATGCATGGGTCAAACTGATGCCGGGAATCGGCCACGTGCCGCAGGTCGAGGACGCGAGCGGCCTGGCGCGGACGGTGGACCGCTTCGCGCGCGCGATTTCCGGATGAGCGAACCCCCCGTCGGCATCGTCGCCAACCCGGCCTCCGGCAAGGACATCCGGCGGCTGGTTGCCCACGGGTCGACGTTCGACAACAACGAGAAGATCAACATCGTGCGCCGGGTGCTGCTCGGGCTCGAGGCGACGGGCGTGGAGCAAGTCCGCTTCATGCCCGACACCTACGCCATCGTCGAGCGCGCCGCCGCGTCCCTTGAACTGCGCCTGGACCTTTACCCCTTGCCCATGCCCGTCCTCGGAAATCCCGGCGACAGCGAGGAGGAAGCGCGTCGCCTCGCGGTCCTGGGCGCCGGCTGCATCGTCACCCTGGGTGGCGATGGCACGAATCGCGTCGTCGCCAAGGGCTGCGGTGACGTGCCCCTGGTGCCGATCTCGACCGGGACGAACAATGTCTTTCCCCGCATGGTTGAAGGCACCGTCGCCGGCCTCGCCGCCGGCCTGGTTGCGACCCGACGTGTCTCGGCAGATCACGTTGTCGTCCGCCGGCCCCGCTTAGACGTGCTGTTGGACGGTGAGGTGAAGGACCTCGCATTGATCGATGTCGTGACCAGCCGCCAGGGGTTCGTCGGCTCCCGGGCTCTCTGGGATCCCGCCCACCTAAAGGAGATCGTGCTCTCGCGGATCGCTTCGGCCGAGATTGGGATGGCAGCTCTGGGTGGGCTCCTCTTTCCCGAGGCATGCGGCGGGTCCTCCGACGCCCACATCCTGATCGGGATCGACAGGGCCGACGGGGAGGAGAGTCCCTTGGTGCAACGAGTGCTGGCGCCGCTGGCCCCCGGCCTGATCCGCCGCGTTCCCGTCGCGGCCGCCCGCCGTCTAGAGATGGGCGAAGCGGTGGAACTCCGTCAGGAGAGCTGCGTCGTCGCCCTCGACGGCGAGCGGGAGTTCGAGGTCTTGCGCTCCGACCACCACCTGCGAGTGATCCTTAACCCGCTTGGCCCGCGTGTTGTTGACATCGACGCCACCCTGCAGGCGGGCGCTACGGTCGGCGCCTTCAATGTGGGAACAGCGATCCACCGGTAGCAGCTTAGTCCCACACCTCGCTGCCGCAGGTGAACAGCCGGGGATGGCCGCAACACCTGGCTCGGTCCGCTCCACTTGATGGCCCGGCTCGTTCAGAATCCGGTGGCACCGCCGCGACGCCCTCGATCGTGATCGCCTTGTGCGGGAGAATGAACCTCCCGTCCCGGCATGAGACCGCCGGGGTGAAGGGATCGACCTACCTCGTCGAGGAGCGACATGCCCACCCTGTATACCTTCGGGGACTCGATCCTCGACTGCGGCTGGTACAACGACTGCGGGGTCCACCCAGGGGCTCTGCTGGTCCGCAACGACGACACACTCTTCCCGGAGTTCCGAGGGCGAGATCTCATCTCCCATGGTCCGGCGCGGCTCGAGCACCGCGCTACGGATGGCGCCACCGTGGCGGATCTGCCGCGGCAGGGGCGAGGCGTCAAGCCGGGCGACGACGCCGTCGCGCTCCTCACCATCGGGGGCAACGATTTGCTCACGGGCCTGCTCACTGACGACGGGCGAGGGGTGGCGGCCTTCGCCGCCTCACTCGATGCGTTCCTCCAAAGCCTGCCAATCCGCCCCGTGCTGATCGGCAACGTCTACGACCCGACCTTCGGTGACGACGCCCTCAACTTCCTCGGCGTTGACCCATCGCTGCAGCGAACAAACCACCGGCGCGTCAACGAGGTGCTCGCCGAGGCCGCGAGCCGGTACGGTGCCCTTGTCGACCTGCACGCTCACTTCCTCAGGGGTGACCCCTCGTGGTACACCCGCACCATCGAGCCCAGCCTAGGCGGCGCCTCTGAGATCCGTCGCTGCTTCCTCCCGCATCTGCTCCCGGATCATGGTGATCGGTAAAGACCTGCGGAGTCTGGAGGCACGAGGGTCATGCTCGCGAAGGTGAGGGGAGGGGTGATCATGGAGTGGTTGAACGAGCCGCCGGAGTGGGAACAGCGCGGAGATCTCCTCATCGTCACCGCCGCGCCTGAAACCGATTTCTGGCGTAAGACGCACGACGGCGGCATCCGCGACAGCGGCCACGCGTTCTTGGAGCCCTGGACGGGCGACTTCATCGCGGAGGTGGCGCTGAGCGCCGATTACCGCGATCAGTACGACCAGACCGGGCTCAGGGTCCGGCTGGACGAGACGATCTGGCTCAAGTGCGGGATCGAGTTGCTGGACGGCGTCCAGCAGGTGAGTGCGGTGGTGACCCGGGATGTTTCCGATTGGTCGGTCGTCCCGCTCCCCGCGCCTCCGGCCACCCTGCGGCTGCTTGTCGACCGGGTTGGGGGCACCATTGAGGTGCGCTACGGTCTGGACCGCGGGGCCGCGACGCTGCTGCGTCAGGCGTATCTGACCGATGCGCCCTCCCTCAGCATCGGTCCCATGTGCGCGTCACCAACGGGAAGCGGGATCACAGCCAGGTTTACCGGGTTCTCCGTTCGGCACCGGTAAGACAGCAGGCGGAGGTCAACGGGGTGGCTGCACCAATGCGTCCTCCCCTACGTAGGGGAGGGACACCTGTTCCGCAGCGTGAGATGGAGGGGGATGCACGTCGTGCCCCAGGGCTTGGGAGCCAGGGACACATTGTGGAGGAGGAGGTGCGGGTTAGCGGTGGCGGAAGGTGATACGGCCGCGGGTCAGGTCATAGGGGGAGAGTTCGACCACCACCTGATCGCCGGGCAGGACGCGGATGAAGTTCTTGCGCATCTTGCCGGCCAGGTGCCCCAGCACGCTGTGCCCGTTCTCCAGTTCCACCGTGAACATCGCATTCGGCAGGGCGTCGGTGACGCGGCCGTTGACGGTGATCGCGTCCGGGTCTTCCCGCCGGACCCGCTCGGGCGGGGCTCCGGGAGTGCCGGGGGCGGGGGTCTTGACCGGTCGGGCCGGCCGTCGATATTGCGGCTTCTTCGCCAAGGATCTCCCTCCTGGTCGGGTCGACTCGCTTGCTCTGTTGGCGCCGCGCGCTAGCTAGCGCTTCCCGGCACCGTATCTCCCGCGCTGGCCAGATCCAGATCGGTCAAACTGCGGCGCCCACTCGCCGTCCGCGCCCGCTGCCCCGACGGCACCGTCGTGACATGGTCACCCGCTAGGAGCCAGTTCCGCAGCTCGCGGTGCT
>JAUJMG010000303.1:4038-5408 GCA_030446955.1 Thermomicrobiales bacterium | reverse complement strand
ATCGTCGCCCAGCACGCCGACATCTGGAACGGCTTCGGCGACCCAACGGAAGCCGGCCGCCTCAGCGGCGTCCTCGATGGCTGGTGCGAGCGCGTCGGCCGTGACCCGGCCCACATCGAGCGCTCGATCCTGCTCACCTCCCCGGAGCAGGTCGCGCGGGCTGAGGAGTACGTCGCCAACGGCATCACCCACCTGATCGGCACCGCCAACGGTCCGGACTTCGACTTCGCCGCCCTTCGCGACCTCATCCGATGGCGGGACACCCGCCGCGTCGCTCATTCCGATGCCCTGCCCGCCGCGTCCGGTTCCAGCGCGGTTGCCGGTTAGACAGGATCAGAGAGCACTCCCCGCAGCCCGAACTGACCCGGGGTGTCCGTTCGGGTTGCAGGCGCTCCCGGCAGCCGCTATAGTGGCCGCATGAGCCGCTCTGCCTGCACTACCACCATGACCGCCGGGATCGTGATCTCGATTATCGAGATTACGACTACGTGGCCTGCCGGTTCGAGGGTGGAGGGCTAAGGAGCGGACGGCTCGAAGCGCACACCCAGACGGACCGGCAGGCGGGCGCGAAAGCGGCCCGCTTTTTGGTGTGCTTCGGGCAACGATTCGCCGCCATCGCCGGGCATGGGATTTGGCCAGGAAGGCGGCACCACGTTGGAGCAACGGCGCTCCAGATGAACCAGAAGCTAACGGCTAGTGCCCAAAGCTGACGGCGAGGAGCGAACCGTGATCGTGCTCAAGTTCGGAGGAACATCGGTCGGAGACGCGGCGCGCGTCCGGGAAGCGGCGACCATCGCTGCCGCCCAACCCGCGCCACGAGTGGTAGTGGTCTCCGCTGCCGGCGGGGTGACCAACCTGCTGCTGGATGCGGCCCGCGCCGCCGCTTCCGGCAACCACTCCCGCGTTGAGGAGACCGTCGCGGCCATCCGAGAGCGTCACCACGGCGTGGCCGCGGGGATCTCGGACGAGGGCGAGCGCGCCGCCGCCGTCGCGACCCTGGATCAGCTCCACGCTGCCCTGGACGAGGCGCTGGCGGAGGTTGCCGCCGCCGGAGAACTTTCCCGCCGCCTCTCGGACCGTATCGTCGCCACTGGGGAGAAGGTCATGAGCGTCCTCATGGCCGCCACCCTGCGGGACCAGGGCACCCCCGCCGCCCACCTCTTCTCCGATCGGGTCATCGCCACCGACAATCGTTTCGGCGGCGCCCGCCCCGACCGCGCCCGCACCCGCGCCCAGGCCGATGCTGTCCTGCGGCCCTTGCTCGACGCGAGACTGAGCGTGGTCGTGACCGGGTTCATCGGCGGGTCGCCGGACGGCGCGACAACGACCCTCGGCCGCGGCGGCTCCGACTACAGCGCGACCCTCCTCGG
>JAUJMG010000303.1:1853-3938 GCA_030446955.1 Thermomicrobiales bacterium | reverse complement strand
GTCACCCGCCAGGCCGCCGGGGATCAGGTCAAGGCGGTGACGGCGCTGCGCGGTCTGATCCTGCTCACCATCGACGTGCCGGAACTGGAGGACCTGAACGGCGCTGCCGCCAGGGTCTTCGGGGTGCTGCACGAGGACGGGGTAGAAGTTGCCTTGGTCTCCCAGGCCTCCTCGCGGCGCCGGATGACCTACCTGATCGACGCCATCACGGGCGGCTGCACTCACCTCCGAGCCCGCCTGGAGGACGCCCTCGGCGACATCGAGGCTGAGGTCGGCTGCACGGAGGACGTGGCGACCGTTGCCGCGGTCGGTACGGGCGCCGCCGCCCGGCCGTCCGGACTGGCGCGGATGCTCGAGGTCCTGGCCCGGGCCGGCGTACCGGTGCTCGCGGCCAGCCAGCAGAGCTCGAACGTCGCCCTGGTGGCCGCGGTGCCGGCGCCGCATGCCGAGCGGGCCGTCGCCGCCCTGCACGACGCCTTTATCCGGCCGCAGCCGGCCAGCGCCCGCGGTCGCCGCCCACGTCGGTCCGAGCTGCTCGCCGAGCCGCTCCGGGTCGGCTGACGGACATCTTGCCGCACGACACGTTCGACGGATGAGCGAAGGGAGGAACACGATGGACGAGCGGATTCCGGTCGCGGTACTGGGAGCAACAGGGAGCGTCGGGCAGCGGTTCGTGCAGTTGTTGGCGCGGCACCCCTGGTTCCGGCCGGCGGAGCTGGTGGCCTCGGACCGGTCGGCCGGCAAGCGGTACGGGGACGCAACCGACTGGCGGCTGGACGCCTTTCTGCCGGAGGATGCGGCCGACCTGACGGTGAGAGGCTATGACGCGGCGCTTGACAGCCCCGTCGTCTTCTCGGCGCTCCCGGCCGAGGTGGCCGGGGAAATCGAGCAGCGGCTGGCCCGAGAAGGGCACGCCGTCGTCACCAACACCCGCACCCACCGGATGGAGCCGGACATTCCGCTCCTGATCCCCGAGGTCAACGCCGAGCATCTCGCCGCGATCGAGACCCAGCGGCGCAACCGGGGCTGGAGCGGCTTTATCGCGACCAACCCGAATTGCTCCACCATCCACATGGTGCTGGCGCTGAAACCGCTCCAGGCGGCGTTCGGGCTGGAGGCGGTGGCCGTGACCACGATGCAGGCGGTCTCCGGCGCCGGGTACCCGGGCGTACCGTCGCTGGACATGATCGACAACGTGGTTCCCTACATTGGCGAGGAAGAAGAGAAGATCGAGAGCGAGACTAAGAAGCTGCTCGGCGGCTTCGACGGGGACTCGTTCCATCCCGCCGAACTGGTCGTCAGCGCCCAGTGCAACCGGGTTCCCGTGCGGGATGGTCACACAGAGTGCGTCTCCGCTCGCCTGGGCTCCTCCCCCTCCCCGGAGGAGGTCGTCGAGGTCTTCGACGCCTTCCGCGGCCGGCCTCAGGAGCTTGGGCTGCCGAGCGCACCACCGAAGCCGGTCGTCGTGCGACGGGAAGCCAACCGGCCCCAACCAGCGCTGGATCGGGACACCGCGAACGGCATGGCCTCCATCGTCGGCCGGGTTCGTCCCTGCCCGCTCCTAGGGACCAAGTTTGTCGTCCTGGGCCACAACACGGTGCGCGGCGCTGCGGGGGCCTCCATCCTCAACGCCGAGCTGTTCAAAGAAGAAGGGCTCTTGCCGCTCTAGTTGCTTCCCCTACACTTCAATGCGCGAGGCGGCGGCAAGTTCCCACTTCGGGGCTTGCCGCTTTGCTTCGGCGTTTTTATAATTCGGGCGGCGAAATGTTTGGAGATAGAAGGAAGTGTCGTGGGCGAAGAGGAGTTGATTGAGCGGGTCCATGAGGTGCTGCCGGAGATCGGCAGACGCCTCTACGCACTCGTGGCGGAGCACCCCAAGGTCGCCGGGCGGCCTCTTGGGCAGATCAAGGCAATGCTCTACCTCTATCGGCAGGGTCAATGCACCGTCGGTGAAATCGCAACCAAAGTTGGGGTCTCGATGCCCGCGGCTTCGGAGTTGATTGACCGCTTGGTCGACGACGGATTCGTGGAGCGGCAGGTCAATCCGGCCGACCGACGGCAGGTGCTAGTTCGCCTCACGCCGCA
>JAUJMG010000303.1:0-1753 GCA_030446955.1 Thermomicrobiales bacterium | reverse complement strand
CCCCGAATCGGAGAGGAACAGGACGGGATGACGCAGACGGAAACCCGGAACACCGAGGAAGCGATGGCGGTCGAAGCGGGGATAGACACGACGGGGCGGGCACGCAGCCCCTGGCTCGTGCTTATCGTACTCTGCACGGCGATCTTCATGCTGCTCCTGGACACGACCATCGTCAACGTTGCCCAGCGTGAGATCCAGATCGGGCTCGGGGCCACGCTGCCACAGATCCAGTAGGTGCTGGACTCTTACATCCTGACCTACGCCGTGCTGCTTCTCTCCTTTGGCCGGATGGGGGATGTCTTCGGCCGCAAGAAACTCTTCATCGTCGGGATGGCGATCTTCACCGCAGCCTCGGGGTTGTGCGCCGCCTCCTACTGGATCGGGGAGACGCTGGGCGTCTCGGGTGTCGCCGTCCTCATCGCGGCCCGGGTGCTGCAGGGGTTCGGCGGCGCGTTCATGATGCCGCAGACTCTCTCGCTGATCACGGTGGCCTTCCCGCCAGAGAAGCGGGGAGCGGCGCTCGGGATCTGGGGCGGCGTGGTAGCCCTCGGCGCGGTGGTCGGTCCGATCGTCGGCGGGTTGATCGTGACGGACTACGCCTGGGAGTGGGTCTTCCTGATCAACCTGCCGATCGGCGTCGCTTCTATCCTGGCCACAATAGCGATCGTGCCGGAATCGACCGATCCACAGGCGAGCAGCAAACTCGACTGGGGCGGCCTGCTCCTGTCGGGCTTCGGCATCTTCGCGGTCGTCTTCGCCATGATCGAGGGGAACAGTTTCGGCTGGACTGATCCACGGATCTTGGGCTTGATCGTGGTCGGGCTGACGCTGCTGATGGTCTTCGTCTGGTGGGAGCGGCGGGTGCCCGACCCAATGATGAAGATCGAGCTCTTCGCCCAGCGAAACTTCTGGGTGGGCAATCTCATCTCGCTCACGGTCGCCTTCGGGATGCTCGGCATCTTCTTCCCGATGACCCTCTTCCTGCAGGGGGCGCTCGGCTTCTCGCCCATCCGCGCCGGGCTGACCATGACCCCGATGTCGCTGATGATCATGGTCGCGGCGCCGATCGCCGGCAGGCTCTCGGACCGGATCGGGGCCCGCTGGATCTTGATCACCGGCCTCACTCTGATGACGACCGGCGTGCTCTTGATCGTCTCTCGGATCAGCCCTGACACGGATTGGCAGCGGCTGCTGCCGGCCCTGCTGGTGACCGGCGCTGGAATGGGTCTCACCTTCGCGCCGATGACGGCCGCGGTGATGCAGGCGGTGCCGCCCCGGATCGCTGGGAGCGCTTCCGGAATCCTTAACACCATGCGCAACGTCGGCCAAGTGCTCGGGATCGCGGTGCTCGGGTCTCTGCTCCAAGCGCGTATCGGGGTCCACGCGGCCGAGCGGCTTACTAGCGCCCCCATGGACCCCAACGTGAAGGATCGTGTGGTCGAGCTTGCGAGGGACAGCCGGCTCGATCAAATTCCAGAGGTGCTGGCACCGCAGGAACTGGCGCAGCTTCCACCCAACCTGCGGGATCTGATGACTCAGGCGTTTGTCGACAGCCTGCAGAACACCTTCCTCATCGGCGCCGCTGCCTGCGGCGTGGCTCTCGCTGTCTCCTTCCTCATTCGCAATCCAGCCCGGCGCCCTGCACCATCCCGATCGCGCGAACGGGAAGCGGTCGCTGCCGCGGCAGACTAGGACCGACTTAGGGAACAAAACGGATTTGGCTCCGATGGAGGGCAGGGGTTCCACAGTGCCC
>JAUJMG010000040.1:14948-17440 GCA_030446955.1 Thermomicrobiales bacterium | reverse complement strand
GGATGTTTCCCCGTGCCAGGCTCACGTCGCCCGGATCACTTGGACAGGTGAACGCGACAATCGGCAGGTCGACTGTCAGGCCCTGCGCCCGTGCAGAGGCGGCGGTGCTCAAGCTCGCTATCGCCAGCAGCACCGCCGCAAGCCCGAACATGATCCGTCGCATGATGCGCGTCTCCTTCCCCGTCCTGTTCGTCCTCCGAACCGCTCGTGTAACAGCCGGATCCGGGATTCGGTGTCACACGTGGACCGAGTGTCCCCTATGCCTGACGACGCGGCACCGGCAGGGCTACTTAATCGCCCTACTTAATCGGGCTGGTCGTGGAGTTGGTCAGAGCTTTGGCAATGGAGCGATCTACCGTGACGGTTCAGCACGTCGTCGGGCCTCCCCGGTACCGGCATGGCTGAAGGCACGAAGGGTCCTCTCGGGAGAACTCAGTCGCCCGGTCGAGGGACTGCGGCGTCACCGGCGGGCAAGCCAGACGACGGTCGCGAGCACCAACCATGGCAAGGCTATCCACAGGCCGAGAATGAAGATGGCAAGACGGGTCGGGAGGTGCGCGACTCGCGGTGCCACGTGGCGAGCTAGCAAGACGTAGTAGGCGATGCTGACCGGGATCAGCACCACCGCGAGCAGGGTGAGCAGCGCCACCACAGCGATCGCGTCGGTGCCGCTAAGTCGACTTGCGGGGTCCATGCGCGACCATGAGGTTGTCCGCTCAGCCGGTTTCGTTGCCAGGTGGATTCACCGTCTTCCCGTGCGACCCCCGGAGCGAGTGGCGTAGGGAGGACCAGCCGGATCGCGATGAGACGTTACGCTCCTCCTGCTTCCGGCACACGGTGGAGATAGAGCGCAAATCCCATGGTGTTGCGGCCCCAGCGCAGGTACCCATCGCGCCAGCGACGGATGCGGTCGAGCATGGCCGGCACGTCCGGGTCGTCCCGGTGCTCCTGGGCATACAGCTCGACGTTGCGGGCATACCGGCCCTCGTAGCGATCCCAATCGTCCGGGCTGCTGACGGCGGCATAGAGAGGGACAAGCCCCTCCTCCAGTGCTGCGGCCACATTGTCGGCGTGGGACGTCAGTTCGTCGCGCGAGCCACCGAAGCTGTCGAGGTAGGCCTGCGGCGGATCTTGTTGCCAGAATCCCTCTCCGATCACGAGGTGCCCACCGGGTTTCAGCCAGCCCTTGAGTGTTCGAAGCGTCGATTCATACCCTCCGAAGGCGTGGCTTGAGCCAATACAGAGCGCAATGTCGAACCCGCCCCGTGGTGCCTGGAAGGTCGTGATGTCTTGCTCATGGAGATCAAGCGAGCCGGACGGAACGCGCCGCTCCGCCTCTTGGCGCGCCTCGGCGATGGCCCCCGCCGAGCGATCGACACCGACCCCCTGAACGCCGTACCGCTCCACCAACCGGATCAGCCACTCGGCTCGACCACAGCCCGCGTCCACAACAGTCGTGCCGCGCTGGAGTGGGAGCAGAGCCTCGATGTCGGCGACCTTGGCCTCGGAGATGGGCGCGGCAAAGGCGATGCGGCGGTGGGCGATCCGGCTGAATTTCTCGTGTTCGACCCTGGGGATCCTCTTTTCGTAAGAAAGCCGGGGGTGACGGTACTCCGCGCCCGGAAGCGAGATGGTCAGTAGATGCAGATGCCGGGTTTGGCGGCATCGATCGTTGCTCCTCTGGGCCGCCGACCACCAGCGCATCTTAGCGGAGCCTCGAAAACTGCGAATGGCCCCGAGCCGAAGCCCGGGGCCGTTCGCAGAGAGGAGAAGGGAGAGGGAGGAGGAGAAGAGATCGGGAAAGGTGGTCAGAGTTAGGCGGCAGCTGGCTCCGAAATCTCTCGGATCACCCGGAGCTGAAGCACGCGGCGGGCGGCCGCTCGGACGGTCATTTCGGCGGATCGGCCGCGACTGGCGAGGTAGGCACGGCGCTCGCGCTGCGCATCGGCGAGCAGGTCCCGGTAGCGCGCCGTGGCGACATCGATGACGAGAACGTTGGGGTGCATGGCGCTGTCTCCTGGTGCTCGCTGGAAGGACCCGTGTCCCTCGCGCACCACTAAGATAGGGGGCTGGTGTGACGGGAATACGGCTGCGGCGTCACGATTTGGTCACGGTGCCGGTCGACAGGGTCTGCCCGAATCGCTTGCTGCTGGTGCCGCTATGATCTCCGGCCTGGGCGTCTCCGCCGGGTATCGGTCCCGTTGGGACATCAGAACGCTGGCTGGGGCTCTGGTTTCGCCGGCATCGCGGGGCAGGGGAATCTGCGCGAGAAGACGCGCCGAATTGTGACGTCTGCCTGCGTTGGTTCCGCTGCCGTCGGGTCCAGTGCGGCGTGGTTTAGGGCGTGTCTGCAGACCCGGTTGGTACACGCTCCCCTCCTCCGGGTAGGCGCTACCATAGGCGGACGCCGCCACGCGTCGTGGCGCCTCAGGGGCTCGGCCGGCGCGGAGGTATGCAGCGATGGCGGGATCGGTGGTCGGGACCTGGCGCCT
>JAUJMG010000040.1:11089-14848 GCA_030446955.1 Thermomicrobiales bacterium | reverse complement strand
GGCCGGCGCGGAGGTATGCAGCGATGGCGGGATCGGTGGTCGGGACCTGGCGCCTGAAGCTGTGGGAGACCCGCACCGCGGACGGCCGCGTCGCCTACCCGCTCGGCCCGGACGCCGTTGGGTGCCTGATCTACACGCCGGGCGGCCACATGTCCGTGGTCATGATGCGGGCACGCCGAGCGGCGTTCGCGGGCGACGACCTGCTCGGCGGGACGTCCGAGGAGCGGGCCGCGGCCGTCGAGGGCTACGTCAGCTATTGCGGTCGCTACGAGATCCGGGATGGGACGGTGGTCCACCGCGTCGAGCTGAGCCTGTTCCCCAACTGGCTCGGGACCGAGCAGGTGCGGTTCGTCAAGGTGGTGGGGGACGAGTTGACCATCACGACACGTCCGCTGCGGATCGGGGGAGAGACGGTCAACCGCTTGGTCTGGGAGCGGGCCGAGTGAGCCGTCCATCAGGGTTGCAGACCCGCTCGGTTTAGCACCTGGGGTCGGGGCTCCGGTGGTCTCGCGGATGCGACCTAATCGCCGCCCCGCGAGGGGGCCGGGGTGACGGAGGTAGGGGTCGGGCGCGGTTCCGCGGCCAGGGTCCGGACGCGATCCTCCGTTGGCAGCAGCCAGACGAGGCCGAGGGAGACGAGGACGACAAGGGCCTGGGCCTGCATTGCCGTCTCAATGCTGGTTGCGTCGGCTAGGGCGCCCATCGCCGGCACGCCGATCGCCCCGGTGACAAACCCCAGGCCCAGGATCAGTCCCGAAGCCATCCCCGCCCGGCCTCGCATCAGTTGCTGGGCCATCACCAGAAGGAGCGGGCCGGTGGAAGCGGCGAGCAACCCGATCAACGCGCCCGTCACGAACGCGATCGGGCCGGTAAAGGCGGCAAACAGCAGCACGATCGGGACCGTCAGGATTGTCGAGCCGAGGAGTACCGTCCGGCGCCCAAAGCGATCGGCAAGCGTTCCGGATCCGATCGAGCCGACCGCGCTGGCCAGGATCACGGTGGTGGCGAGCGGCCCGTAGAAGGACGGGCCGTACCCGAGGGATTCGTACCAGGTGGGGATGAACGCCTGGATGCCGAAGATGGTCCACATCCGCGCCATCATCACGCCGACCACGACCGCCAACGGCCCGAACGGGATCGGCGGGGCCGGTGCCGCTCCCCGTCCCGCGGCTCGGGCTGGCATGCGGAGCGAGATCTGGCGCATCTCCGCCAGCAACCAGAGGGCGATCCCGGCGCCCGGCAAGAACATTAGCGCGGTGCCTCGGACGCCGAAGACGCTGAACAGGATGGCCCCAACCAGCGGCCCAAGGGCCACGCCGAGGGTACCGCCGGTCACGTAAACCGACATTCCGGTGTTGCGCTGCCCTTCCGGGATCACCACACTGGCGTTGACGGCGCCAAGGGGGTGGAAGGCGCCCGATCCGAGTCCCGCCAGGGCCGCCAGAAGCAACAGGACCGGAAAGGTGGGCGCGAAGCCAATGGTTGCGAAGGTAACGGCCGTCCAGGCCAGGGTGAGCCCCGTGAAGCGGGTACCGTAGCGGTCCGCGATCCAGCCGAAGAGCGGCTGCGAGAAGGACGCGACCCCCGTGTAGGCAAGGGAGACGAGGCCGACCGTGCCGAGGTCCAAGTCGAAGCGGCGCGTCAGAAGTGGGTAGAGAACCGGCAGGAGCCCGGCATACATGTCGATGGTGAAATGGCCGAGCATCAGCGTCGCCAGCGGCCGGTTGCGGAGGATCTCCAGGCGGCTTGCTCGACCTTCTGTCTGTCCCGCCACGCTGCTCATCGCCCGCCTTTCCACCGCCCGACAAGGTCCTGGCACCGGCCCGTCAACGCCCCAGTTTCTGCCGACTCGCGTTCCTGCCCGGCCATCTAGCGGGTCGCCGCGGTAGCGTCTCCGACCAGGCTGGTCGGTCTCTGCTCTAGCGGCGCGCCGGTCACGGGCGGCGGCACGGTCGGAGCAGGAGCAGCGGCCGCCTGGGCCGCCTCTTCGCGGAGGCGGCGCTCGGTCTTTTGGCTTGCGGGGTCGAGGCGGCGGGTGACCAGGAACGTCAGGCAAGCGAAGCCGCTCGCGATCAGGAACGGGATCTGGTACCCGACGAAGTTGAGGACGAACCCGGTCGCAATCGGCACCGCCACGGCCGCCGCGTGCTGCATCGTCAGACCCATCGCCAGGGACGGCGCGATGTCGGCAGACGGGGCGATCTTGCGCAGGTAGATGGCGGCCCCCATCGCGGAGAGCGGAAAAATGAACGAGTAGACGACATAGCAGAGGACCGCCACGGCCACGTGATCGACCAGGGCGTAGCCGATCAACGCGACGACGTAGGCACTGTTCACCGCTGCCAGCATCTGGCGCTCCCCATGCCGGTCGATGAGGCGCCCAATGATCGGTCCGGCGACCATGCTCAAGGTAGTCACCGCGACCAGGATCGTCGAGATCGCCGGCACCTCAAGGCCAAAGCGGTGGACCAGGACCCAGAGCCCAAATGAGAAGAAGATCTGCTGCCGCGCCCCATCCAGGACGCTGAGGCCATAGTAGAAGCGGTAGTCGCGCCGCAGCACGATGGGCTCTCGGGCCACCGCTTGCGCTTGGACCTCGCCGTTGTGCAGGTGAGGAAACCGCACAATCGCCACGGCGGCCATCAGGGCCAGGAGGCCGCAGGCCACGAAGGTGGCGCGGTAGGAGGCCCAGTCATAATGGAACGCAAGGAAGACAGCGGCCATCGCCAGTAGGGCCCCACCGCTGGAGATCGCCGAGAGGCGGCCCAGAATGCGGCCGGAGCGACCCTCGGTGGTCAGGCTCAACCCGAGCGCGTACTGGGTCTGGAGAAAGGTGTGGTAGCCCATGGAGCTGAGCACCACCCACGGCACGACGGTCCAGAACGAATCAGACAGCCCGAAGAAGCCGTACCCGAGGGCGAGGACCAGCAGGGCGCCCGCGGTGAGCTTGGGGAGCGAGAGGCGGTAGAAGAGCGCCGTGAGGAAGATCAGGAGGAAGCCGGGCACCTCGCGGATCGCGGTGATGTAGCCGAACTGCGCCCCTCTCAGTCCCAGCTCGTGCTCGAAGTAGTTGGTGACGACGGTCTGCTGCCCGTTCAGGGCCGCCCCGAAGGCCGCCGTCGCCACCGCGAGCAACAGCGCCCCCCGGTAGACCGGGCTCCGCAGCCCTTCCCGCACCTGTCCAACCACGCTCGTCCCGATCCCTGCCCGTGTTGCGTGCTCGATGTTGATTCCGCGAGTATAGCCGTCCGGGGACGGCCGGCGGCGGGATGCTCCCTGTTCGGGGGCTGTGACGCCCTCCGCCTTCTGTGCGAGGGAGAGCATCGTCGGCAGCACTTCACGCCCGCTTCCGGCGATGCGCGGCGGCCTGGAGCCTCCATGTGACACGGCTTGCAATCGAGGTCAACGGTGTCGGGAAGACGCACCCCAGCAGGCGTGGCGAGCCCATCGAGGCGCTGCGCGGAGTCGATCTTGGGATGGAGGAAGGGGAGTTCGTCGCTCTGGTCGGGCCGAGCGGGTGCGGCAAGAGCACGCTCCTGCGGATCGTCGCCGGGTTGACGGCGCCGACCTCCGGCCGGGTCGCGGTCGGCGGGGCGCCGGTAACCGGGCCGCGACCCGACGTGGGCCTTGTCTTCCAACGGCCCGCGCTGCTGCCGTGGCGGACGGTCCGCAAGAACGTCCTGCTGCCGGCGGAGGTGCTGGGCCTGGACCGCAGGGCCGCGATGGCCCGGGCGAGCGAACTGCTGGAACTCGTGGGCC
>JAUJMG010000040.1:3055-10989 GCA_030446955.1 Thermomicrobiales bacterium | reverse complement strand
CTGGACCGCAGGGCCGCGATGGCCCGGGCGAGCGAACTGCTGGAACTCGTGGGCCTGGGCGGCTTCGAGGACGCGTTGCCGGCGGAGCTGTCGGGGGGGATGCAGGGCAGGGTGGCAATCGCGCGCTCCCTGCTCCAGGATCCGGCGATCCTGTTGATGGACGAACCCTTCGCGGCCCTGGATGCGTTGACGCGAGAGGATCTGGCTCGCGAGTTACTTGGGATCTGGGACCGGTTCCGCAAGACCGTGCTCTTCGTCACCCATGCCATCCCGGAAGCGGTCTTCCTAGCGGACCGGGTGGCAGTGATGACGCCGCGTCCCGGCCACATTGCGGGCATCGTCCCCGTCGAATTGCCGCGCCCGCGGCATCCGAGTGTCGTCGATACCGCCGCCTTTGGTGCGATTGCCGCCCGCGTTCGAGCCTTGTTGGACACGGGGGCCGGGCTGCCGCCGGTCTTTCCCGCGATCGAAGGTCGGCGGTGATCTGGCACCGCCCGGACCTCAGCGTAGATCGAGAGCGTCCAACTCCTCTTTGAGGGCCCGCAGACGTTTGTGGCGTTCCCGCAGGTCGGTGATGAACGAGCGCCACGCCTCGCGCCGCCCCTGTCGCTCCTGAAGGTGCTTCACCCTGGCGAGATGCCGGGCCGCAACCTGATAGTGCGACCGGTTGCGCTCCTCGATCTCCCGCTCCGCGAGCAGCGTATAGAGACGGATCGCTTCGTCCGGGAACTCCGTTTCGGCCGCCTCCGCGACGCGAACCTGATACTTGGCAACGCTCCACCAGCCGCCGATGCTCGGGCGTGCACGTCCTTGCTCCATGCGCTTCAGGAGGGCAATCGCATCGGCGATGCGTCCCTCGTGGAGCGCGATCTCGAGGAGTTGGCCCAGGGCAGTCTTCGCTTCGAGCGTCTCCAGCAGCTTGGATCGGGTTGCCGGCCAAACTTCCGGCGGTTGACCGGGCATGGTGGCTGCGTTCTGGACTGCTTGAAACGTGGCGAGCCCTGGAGCGGCCTTGAACCGGCGAAGCTCGGTTGCCAGGGCCTCCCTCGCCATCCCCTGCTCGGCGTACCGGCGAGCCAACCAGGTCAGGTAGGCGGTGTCATGCCCCGGATGTTTGCCCTCCGTCTCCCAGAGCCTGCCATCCACCAGGCCCAGGGCTTGCGGGATGCGATCCCCACCCAGCGAAAGAAGGCGGTCGGCAAACGCGGTCAGCGCGTATGGATCGGCAATCTTCCTCCCGGCGAGGGCCACGGCCTCGTCCACCCGGTTGAGTCGGAGTAGTAGGGCGGCCGCGTCCGTCCAAAGCTCTGCCTCCCGGTACGCCGCCAGCCGTGCCTCGTCCCCGAAGCCTTCGTCCTCCCTCAGCGTCGCCAGGAATTGGATCGCCGCCCGCTTCTCCTGGGCCGAGCTGGACGTCGCGCCCGTCTGAGCAGGCCCGAGAAGGTCTCGCAGCCAGCCTTCTACCATGGCCCTCTCGGCTGGCGTGGCGTGGTGGGTGATCACCGCAGGCACGTCGAAGTCGCGCTGGTCTGCAGCGTCCGCTTCCTCCGGGAGGATGCCCCTGGGAATGGCATGTACCGGACGTGCAAGTGGCAGAGCGCCCTCCTCATGGAGGCGCCAGACCACCATGACCCCTCCGGTTGGTCCGCGCGACGCAAACTCGAATGCGTCGGCGCCGGCGTGGTCGAAGAGCCAGATCTCGTAGATGGCGCGGAAGAGTTCCTCACGGTCCTCGCTCGATAGCCGGTCGCTTGGATCCTGGGAGGCTTGAGCTTCCAGAACGCGAAGCAGACCCGCGCCGCAGGCGGTCACTACCTCCGCGACGTCGTCGTAGATCTCCTCATCGCTAGCCAGGATCTCTTCAGAGATCACGGTGTAGACAGCTTGCGCGTCGGCCCAACGCCCGGCGTCCAGGTAGCGGTCGCCGATCTCGCGCAGCCCGTGCAGTTCCGCGGCGACCTCTGGATCGCTGCCCTCGTCCCAGCGATAGTCGTACGCCTCATAGGCTCCTCGCGAGAGCACCTTGACCACCTGACGGCGGATCGCTGCCTCGTCCACGGTCCGCTTCGCCGCCGTACCGGGTTCCGCTGGCGGGATCCCGCTCCGGGTCGGGAGGGGGAGGTCCACCAGCAGCTCGAAGTCCGGCTGCCGATCCACCATCAGCTCGACCAGGGCGACCAGTTCCTCCCGGCTCCGCGCTGCCAGCAGCGCGGAGATTTCGGGCTTGACCTGGACGACTTCGGGCGTGTGGATCCAGGTCAGGAGCAGCGCCACGACGTGCTTGCAGAAGCCGCCGCGTGGGCAGTCGTAGGAGCCTGTCAGAGAAACACGGCCTCGTGGCGCGGATTCACCTGCGAGCGGCAGCGTGACGCGCACCGCGTAGGGGCCACCGCTCGATCCGTGGCAGCGTGCCCGCAGGGTGGAGCCGCGGAGGGTTGGGTCGATGATGTGGCCCCGGCGGTGGTACGTCCTACCCCGGGAGAAGCTTTGGGGGTCGGTCTGGGCCTCCACTGTAGCGTCCGTCAGGGGAAGGAAGTCATGTGCCACGTCGGTGTCGATCAGCGCGGGAGGCTTCTCCATGCTCACCCCTCCTGCTGCCGGATGAAGCATCCGGACGGTTCCTGAGGTGATCCGAGCACCTTTGCCGATGCTTCCAGGCGGGAGTAGCCATCCCCACGGGAATCACCGCTCAGGCGTCGAGCGTTTCCGCCGCGTCCAGGTAGGCACGGTAGGTGTCGAGACCGTGGCAAACCATCGTCACCCGGTGGATCTCAGCGTGGTTGGTCAGGAAGCGCTCGATCTCGGCCAGGGCGATCGGTGCGGCACGACGGACGGGGAAACCGTAGACGCCGGTGCTAATCGAGGGGAAGGCGATGGTGCGGATCCCATGGGCGACCGCCAGGCCCAGGCTGCGGCGGTAGCAGCTCCGCAGCAACTCGTCCTCGCCAGCGCGGCCTCCCTGCCAGACCGGCCCGACCGTGTGGATGACCCACTTGGCCGGCAGCCGGAAGCCGGGAGTGATGCGAGCTTCTCCGGTGGGGAAGCTGCCGAGCGTGCCGCACGCCTCCAGCAGCTCTGGACCGGCGGCCCGGTGGATCGCCCCATCCACTCCGCCGCCACCCAGCAGCGAGTTGTTAGCGGCATTGACGATCGCATCCACCCGCTGGTGGGTGATGTCCCCCTGCACGACCTCGATGCTGGTCCCGAGCATGGCACCTCCGGAGGGGCAGCTAGCCGAAGGGCATCGGCCCGCGGCCCCTATGCCACCAGACCTGCTTAGTCTGACGGGACCGATCTGAGGAGGCAAGGGGATCGTGATGTGGTTGGGCGGCCACCATCCGAATCCGAGTAGGGCGGTGGCCGAACTCCCTGAATACGTGGTCCAACCAACGGCGACAGGTTAGCGACGTGCCGCTTTTGGAGAGCCGAGCAAGAACACGGAGAAACACTTTCGCCTGTCGCCGAGGGCGCATGAACCCGAACCGTGCGTCATAGAACCTGCAGGAGCGCGACGGAGATTTCGAGACGGGTTTTGGGATAGGTCGGTGAACTCAGGGTGAGCACTGATTCGCAACTCGCCGATCCATCGCACAAACGGTCATTTTTGAGGTGGCCCTGCTACCCCGGCGGGGTGACGGCGGGCGTTGCCCTCGACACCGGTGGCTCGGCCCGGACTCGCTCTCCCCTGACCGCAAGCGGGCCCCTCTCGCCCGACGTGGCGCCGTCGGTGCCGACGAACTCGGTGGTGAACGTCCCGGCGAAGGCGTCGCCCGTCGCGTCGACCTCCAGGGCCGCGCGGACCCGGACCGTGCCCCGGAAGACTGTGCCCTCCTGGATCAGGAGCGCCAGGGTCATCACGGCGGCCCGCTCGCTCGTCGCCTCCCACGCGCCCTGGCCGTGGCGCCCCGTCTTGGCCTGGAAGGCGAGGCCGTCGGCAGACAGCACCGGTCGGACACGAAGATCATGAGGGTCCAGGCCGTCCGCAGTTGCGCGGAGCGCCGCCGCGAAGGACGGCGCTCGTCGTGGAGGTGGGGATCAATCGGCTACCAGCGGGACGCACGAAGCCGTCTCCCCAGATTGCCCACCGCCGCTACGCCGTCGGCGTCGCGGCGACCGGTGTCCCACTGCCCGCCACACTAGCCACCGACTCGAGCCGGACGAAGAAGGCCGTTACCCCGCCCGTGGCGAAGTTCGCCACGTCGGCGAAGGCATCCCGCCCCTCCGGCGAGGCGAGCGCCCCTTCCATCTCAGCCCGGCCCGCGAAACGCAGGATAGCGATGCGGTGGGTCTCAGCCTGCCCACCCTCCAGCGTGCCCAGAACCGGCCCCCCGAGGATCTCCTGCAGCCCCGGGATCTGCAGGGCGAGCGGCCGGTGGGTGCCCAGGTAGTACGTCTCGAAGGCTGCCACGCCGGTCAGCTGCCCGAAGAGAACCACGATGGCGTTCAGCTCTTGCTCCGCCCCGGGGGTGACATCGGGCGTCGCCTCCTGGGCGGTCGCCTCGATCCTCCACCCGGCTGCCAGTAGGGCAGCCACCACCGCTCTGGTCGATGTCCATGCTGACCTCCTCTTGCACTTTGCACTGACTGCCCATCGCAGGCAAGTGCGGTTCCCTGCCCCGCCGCCCATCCTGGTTGATTCTCTGGCTGCTTTCCCCCTCATATCGTCTCAATCATGGCGGTTACCATCATGGTCGGCCAACTGTCGACTGCTTCTAGGGGTTTTCCCTCTATCCCTCGTCCGTGGTAGCTGCTACCGTGACGCCACCTCGGACACATTGATGCTCGGCGCGGCTATCCCCTGGTCGCCCATGCGTCGAGTGGAGTGAATGGCGAACCCGGTCGGGGCCGTTTCGACCTTGCCGGGTTTTCGTGTGCCCGGCCAGACACGAGGGAGGCACGGCGTGGACCGGGACGCGTTGGTCCAGGCGATCGACCGCGCGGTATTGGAGCCGGTGGTGCGCCGGGCGCTGGACAGCGAGGTCGCGGTCGTCGAGAACTGGAGCGCCACACTGCTGGGCGGCGGCATGGGGGCCGAGCTGGGCGGGGGAGTCCCGATCCGTTTCACCGGCACGGCCGTCGATCGGGGGGCCGCGCGACCCTGGTCGGTGGTGCTCAAGGTCCTGCGTCGCCCGTCCGCCGGCGGCGTCAGCCAGTCCGATCGCGGCCACCAGTTCTACTGGCGGCGCGAGGCCCACCTCTACGCCTCGGGGCTGCTCGACGGGCTGCCGGCCGGCTTGGCCGCGCCCCGCTGCTACGGCGTCGACGAGGGCGCGGATGGGGTCCGGCTCTGGCTGGAGGACATCGCCGAGCCGTCCGGGACGCGCTGGTCGCTGGCGCGGTACGGCGAGGCCGCCCGCCACCTCGGCCGCTTCAACGGGGCCTACCTCACTGGGCGGTCGTTGCCGGAGGAGCCGTGGCTGTGCCGAGACCTGCTGCGCTGGCGGGAGCCGGCCATCACCCCGTTCTGGGACCGGAGCGCCAACACCAAGGATGACTCCCTCGCTCAGCGCGGCTGGCCCGGGGAACTTGCCGCGCGAGGGCGCCGGCTGTGGGCGGAGCGGGGGGTGTTCCTCGCCGCGCTCGACGATTTGCCCCGGGTGCTCTGTCACGGCGATGCGGCACGGCGCAACCTGTGCGCCCGAGACGTCGACGGGGCGACCGAAACGGTGGCGATCGACTGGGGCCAGTCCGGGCCGCAACCGATCGGTACCGACGCGGCCCACCTCGTGGCCAACTCGGTGATGTGGGCACGCGACCGGGAGCCGGCCGATCTGCCCGCGCTTGCCGGGCCTTGCTTCGCGGGATACCTAGCCGGACTGCGGGAGGTGGGCTGGACGGGGGCGGCGGAGGTGGCCCGGCTCGGCTTCGCGGCCACGCTCGCCCTGCAGCACGGCCCCCTGTCCGGGGTCCTCATGATCGCGCTCGCCGACGAGACGGCGCGGCCGCGAGTGGAGGCGGCCTTCGGGGGGACGCCGGAGGCGCTTCTGGACCGCCACGCCGCGATGCAGCCGTTCATGCTGGACCTGGCCGACGAGGCCCGCGCCCTCATCGGCACCACCTGAGGGCTTGGTCGGGGCCAACGAGGGTGGCCTCCGTTGCACAAACGGTCGTTCTTGAGGCACCCCTAAGCAGTTCGATACTTCGCCCGCACCTAGAGATTTGCCGGTGTTTTTACCCATTTTCAGAAGCAACGTCTCGCCAACCACTTCCAGTGGTGACTTGGGAGACCTGATCTGTTTGACACAACGATGAAGCGTTCGACGAATCCCGATTCCAAGACATGTGACTGCCACTATGACAAGGGTTCTCGCTGTACCGTCCCGCCTATCTTCAACGGGAGTTCCAGGCGTGGAAGAATGCCTCGACGAAGCACGGGTTCAAGCCGGTTTCCGAAGTGATGGCGAGGCTCTCCTGCTCTGCTCGCTTTGCAAATCCGACCGCCTTGGCTATGCTGTATTCGAACGGACGTTCGATGTACGTACGGAGGTGGGCGTGGGCAAGTGGCTGCAAGTCGGGCCGGCGGGCAATCGCGCGTATCTGGCGGTGCCGGAACGTGGTACTGGCGCCGGCGTGCTGGTGCTGCACGCCTGGTGGGGACTGACGTCCGTCTTCACCGACGTGTGCGACCGGCTGGCGGCGGAAGGCTACGTGGCGCTGGCGCCGAGTTTGTATGCCGACGGGGCGACGACCGTGTCCATCGCCGAGGCTGAGGCATTGGTCGCCTCGCACGATCGCGCGCCGGCCGAGGCGGAGGCGGTCGTGCAAGCCGCCGTGGATCAGCTGCGCGGGTTGCCGGCGGTAACAGGTGCGCAGATTGGGGTCATCGGTTTCTCGCTGGGCGCCTACTGGGCGCTGCATCTGTCGCAGGTGCGGCCGGACGACGTCAGCGCGGTCGTGGCGGTCTATGGGACGGACGACGGTGATTACAGCACGGCGCGGGCTGCCTACCTCGGCCACTTCGCGGAGCACGACGACTTCGAGCCGCTTGAGGCCGTTCGCGCGCTGGAGGCCAGGATCCGCGCGGCGGGGTGCGAGGCGACGTTCCACGTCTATCCCGGCACCGGCCACTGGTTCGTCGAGCCCAACCGGCCGGATGTGTACAACGCCGCAGCGGCGGAACTGGTCTGGGAACGCACGCTGGCCTTCCTGAAGACTCGGCTCGCGTGAGTGCTCCGCATGACGGTTCTTTATCCGGCAGATACGTGCAAGGAGGATAGCGGATGGATCTGCTTGATCGCCTGTTGGCACACGATCATTGGGCCACGGCACGTCTCCTGGACGTGAGCCGCGGCCTGAGCGACGCGCAGCTCGATCAACCGTTCGATATCGGGCACCGCAGTTTGCGCGCAACGTTCGATCACATGATCCTCAACGTCGATTTCTGGACTGGGTTGATGGTCGAGCAGCCGATCAAGGACGAGCGAGACGCTAGCTCTGTGGCCACCCTGATCGAAGACCACGAGCGCTCCTACGCCACCTTCGCGACCGTTGCGCGCCAGTTTCGTAACGAGCAGCGCCTGGAAGACACCTACATTGACCACTTCGCCGCGCGCAAGACGTTCGGCGGCACGATCATCCACGTCGTCCTCCATAACGCGGAGCATCGCACCGAGGCGCTGCATATCCTCGAACGCCTCGGCGTCCCCGACCTGCCCGAAGTCGATCATGGGCTATGGGATTATGAGACGCAGGGCAACTAGCCAGTCAGGCCATGGGGCGAGATGCTCAAGGTAGGGAAGGGCCTCTCCACCCTGAGAGGCCGCCGCGTCTCCTAGCCCCATCGTTTTTCGCATAACGACGGTTGCCTCCGACCCGTGGCAAGGGTTACGCCGTCGGGGGGCCCTGCACGGTTGCCGCGTTTGCTCAGGCGGGGCGGTTGAGGCAGGGTGACACCGGCGACGGCAGCGCCGCCTGAGCCTCTTCGACGCGCCAGG
>JAUJMG010000040.1:0-2955 GCA_030446955.1 Thermomicrobiales bacterium | reverse complement strand
GCGAGGGTGGGATCTTGGTGCTGATTGAAGATGCCACGAATCACGTGGTCGAGAGCCAGGCCATCCACCCCTCACCGGAGGCCACGTCCTCGCTCGTGCATCGCGGAAGCAACGCCGCCGTCACCGTACCGGATCCGTCCCCTAGCCCCCATCCGTCGGTGGCGTCAGCGGGCTTGGAAGTTCCCACCTCCCGTCGTACCAGGGGGTTACGCCAGGATCATAGTCGCGGAGGACCGGCTGCGCCCGCTGATGGGCGGTGAGGGCGTCGGCATCCGTCGGCGGCGGGCAATACGCCCCGTCGACCAACCCACCTGGTGATGTCCGCGCTTCCAGGGCGTCGTCAAGACTGAACATCTCGCACCTTTCTTCGTGCCCCTGAGCCGGGGCTTCGTCCCAAGAGCCTCCCGTGGCTCCATCGGCGTCCCGATGGGCGGGGGACAGTCCCGGCAGGACCGGACCTTCGTGGGTCATCGCATGTATCGGTCCCGCGTTTGGATTGCTGAGGGATGGACCCCGTCTGAGCCGGCTGGCCCTGAGCGCCCCCCTGCTAACTGGCGCTGCACCGTCAGGTAGGCCTCAATCGAGTCATCGATGCGGGCCGCTGGTTGCGCCGCTACACAGGGCTCGTCGTCGGGGAAGGGCGGGACCGCACCCGGCTGCTAGGGGCCGCACCGTCGTGACCCCGAGGTGGGGTTTGGGCAAGGGCCCCCTCACGTCGGTGGCGTTGCTTCTGGTCGCGCTCTATCCCGGCCAGCATGGCCCCCGCCTGGGAGGCACCGATCGGAGCCATCATCCGCGGCACGCTGAGCTTTCTCTGCGGTTTCTGTGTTGTCTGGTATCAGGTAAGGCGCAAAGAAAAACGACTACACGGTCTGTGACTTGACCCTCCGCGGCACGGCCACCTGACCCCAATTCACCAACATTCACTCATCGTTCACGGCGGCGTTCACCTTCGCACACCGGCGTGTTACCCCAAAGAAGCTACCCTCTACAGCAGGGCGGGACGGCACCTCGGAGCGCATCGTCGGTGACGTCCCGCACCCCGGCGACTGGTCCAGGGGCAGAACGCACCTGCCGCAGGAAGGAGCACAGGCACCATGGCCTACGATCCCAACGCTCCTACAGAGAAACGGTCAGGCGGCCCGAGTTGGGTGGTGCTGTGGATCGCGGTCGCGATCGTCGCCGTGATCATTGCGGCCGTCGTCTGGTGGGGATGGGCCGCGACGACCGACGGGGTGGAGGATGAAGACGGCGCGTTTCGCGTCCAGACCGGGCAGCCGGTGGGCTTGGCGATCGACGGCGTCAAGCTCGTCGTCGCCGCGTAGGTTCCACCCCGCGCGGCCCGCTGTGGCGCCAGCGCGCTGATCCTGACGCGGACGATCTGCGTTGACCCACGATTGAATGAGCCCCCGGCCAGGAGGCCAAGCGATGCCCGAACTGGTGGTCCAAGGGTTCCTCATCGCGATCATCGTCGCCAGCCTCGCAGCGACGTGGTCCACCCTGGCCCCCTGCTGGCGGAGTTGGCGCTGGCGGATCCGGGCGTGGCGGTTCGTGGCCCTGCGATCGCTGGAGGAGAAACAGGCGCGCGGCCGGCTGGCGCTGCGACGGGCGGCAGTGCCGCGGGCACTAGGGGGCCGGCACGGACCGGTCGGTCGGGGCATCGACCGCGATGGACGGGGGCGCGGTTCGTGACCGATGCCAGTCGCAGGGGACAGACACGAGCATCGAGGCCTTCCTCCGCTGGAGCGACCAGCGGCGAGCCCAGGCCGTCGCAGCGACTGTGGGCGGGTCCGGCACGATGCCGCGGGAGCTGTTGCCGCTCACGCTCAACGCGCAAGTGAACGGCAGCGACACGCAACGAGCCGGCGGCAACTTCTCGACCATCCCGCTGCCGTTCCGACGGTAAAACCAAAACCACCGACCGCCACAATGCTCACGGTGGCGGAGGCTCTGAGCCTGGACCCGGGCAGAGGGCGAATCTGCCCGGATAGGAGGAGGAGAGATGGACGGCGTGCCTAATCCCTTGATCGGCTTCATTGGCGTCGTGGCGCTCCTGGCCCTCCTGTGGCCCATCCTCGGAACCATCTGGGTGGTCGTCAGCCGCTGGTTCTAGCGACACGGGCCACCTCGCACGATGAATCCCCGCACCGAGGGGCGCGGGGGCGATCCGATTTCGCTCGTGGTCGTCCTCGTCTTTTTCTTTGGTCCGTTCGTGCTCTTGGCAGGGGAGGGAGCTGCGCTCGAAGCGTGGGTTAGGGACCGCAGCCAGAGTCGTCTAAGGTTTGCGGACACGAGGCATTAGGTGCGCTCCTTAGAGGACGGCAGTGGTGTCACGGCCTGGACGATCCGATCCAGGGCGATGTGCGCCAGGGTGGGATGGCGGAGCCGCGCCTCGGGGTTGACTGTGTAGAAGTTGCGCCGCCCCTCCCGCTCGGCGTGAACCATGCCCGTCATCTGGAGCTGCTTCAGGCAGTGGGCGACGTGGCGCTCGGAGATGCCGAGGGCGTCGGAGATCGCCCGGATCGTGGCGCTGGGGTTGGCCGCCACGTAGAAGAGGACATGGCCGTGGTGGGAGAAGATCGCCCACTCGCGCCACGCCTCGTTCGTTCCGTCGCTCATCCTCTCGGTCATCCTCCCGCGTCCCTCCTTGACTGCTCCGCCGTCAGCCCCTACGATGGTAGTCTAAATCACGATCTATAGTTCATGAATCGGCGTGGTGCGGTCCGTCGCGCGCCCCCTGAAAGGGGACTCCTATGCTCACCCCGCGCGACCTGGCCCTTGCCTTCGATCGCTGCCTCACCGCGATGGTGCAGGGTGACCACGAGGCGGCCATGCGCTTCATCTCCTGGCTGGAGTGGTTCAGGTTGCCCACACTGCCGCCCGAACCCGATGCTCCCCCTGATGCTGCCTCCTTCCCGATCCACGCTGGGCAGGGTCTCCGCTGGTACCAGCGGG
>JAUJMG010000302.1 GCA_030446955.1 Thermomicrobiales bacterium | reverse complement strand
CTGGCCGTACCGCTACGACAGCGTTGAATCGGCGCCGGAAGCGGCGCGTGACGTTTTGGCGTTGTAGGCCGTCATCCCGGTCATGCAGTGTATGACGATCACGTTGAATACAGCTGTGGATGCCACCTAAGGGTGCCATTCATAACTCCGCTGGAGGGGGCAAGTGGTTGAAGCAAATCAGCGCACAGCCCAACGTCAGGAACGCCTGATGGATGTCGGCCCGCCGCTCTTGAGCACGAAGAGGATGCCGGTCAAACAGGCCCGGTCCGGGACGCGGGGGCGGCCGCCCCTGGGCTTGGGAGGCCCGGGCGGCAGCAACGGGGCGACGATGACCCAGAGCACGTCGGGGAGAAGGGGCTTGCTCATGGCGCTGGTTTACCATGCCGCTACCGGTTTTGAAAGGCACTCTAAGTCGGCCTCGAACCCGAGCACAAAAAGTCTCCCGCTACCGTATCGCTTCTGACCTCGACATCCTCATCGAGTCCTAGTGGCGTGCTCTCCCTCTACGGCCGACCTGACCGACACATTTCCACTCCACTGACAGTGCCGAACTCAACGGCGGCACTTGGTTTGCCAGCCCCTCATCATAGAGGTCCGGTTCGGTGTAGGAAGGGGCGCCGCACGTGGATCGCACCACGCCGGTTCTCACCCCATTGAAGTGACGATCCTCGTCAAATCTTGATACCCGAGCCCTGGCCGCTCCCCAATCTGAGTTCCACTCCTATGTGGTCAACACCACTGGGGATGTTGATGACATGGAGGAATGCACCGCTAATGGCACTGATGTTGCTGGCTTCACCTCGTACGTCGATGAAGTGCGGCTGTCTGCTCGTTCGTCCGTAGGGAGGCGTTGCCATGTTTTTCCACGTCAAGCAGCTGCAATACCATGCCAAGCCAGAGCGACCCGACCCCGTCTTCGCCCGCCGCCTCCAGGAGGTCCTCGGCGGCCAGTGGGGCGAGATGTCCGTCATGAACGCCTACCTATTCCAGGGGTGGAACTGCCGCGGACCCCAGAAGTACAAGGACATGATCCTCGACATCGGTACCGAGGAGATCGCTCACGTCGAGATGCTGGCGACGATGATCGCCCAGCTCGTCGAGGGAGCACCGATCTCTACCCAGGAGCGGATGGCGTCCGACAACCCAGCCGTCGGGGCCGTCATGGGTGGTATGGACCCGCAGGACTACATCGTGGCCGGTATGGGCGCCATGCCCTCCGACAGCAATGGCAACCGTTGGACGGCCGCCTACATCGTCTCCAGCGGCAACCTGCTGGCTGATTTCCGGTTCAACGTCACGGCGGAATCGCAGGGCCGGCTCCAGGTCTGCCGCCTCTACGAGATGACGGACGACCCGGGCGTGCGCGACATGCTCGGCTTCCTGATCGCTCGGGACCGCATGCACCAGAACCAGTGGTTGGCGGCTATCGCCGAGCTGGAGCAGGACGGCCTGGACGCGACGCCAGTTCCGAGCGTTTTCCCCCGGGAGCGGGAGCCCGAGCCGTTCACCTACCAGTTCTGGAACGCTTCGGAGGGGACGGAAAGCCAGCAGGGACGCTGGGCCAGCGGTCCTTCGATGGACGGGCAGGGCGAGTTCCAGTACGTCGCCCAGCCCCAGCCACAGGGAGAGGTGCCCCAGTTGTCCATCGCCGACCCGCGCCTCTTCGGCACAGCCAAGAACCCACTCCAGGAGAAGCTCGGCGGCTCCGGCCTCGTCTCCAAGGCCGCCCAGGCCGTCGAGGGCATCGTCCGCGGCGACGGCGGGTCGTAGCTAACGCCTAACCCACTTGCCCGCAACGGGGAGTCGTGGCCGTGGCGGCGACTCCCCGTTGTCCTGGTGCACCTTCTCTTTGCCCTCCTGACATCCTCTTCGGCACGTGCGTCGCCTGTCAGAGCCTGGCTCATGTTGCACGGCGCGCCGCCTAAAGACCCAGAGGATAGAGCGGACTTTGGTGATCACCTGCGGGTGCTAAACGCCCGACGGGTCGTGCCCGCGTGCCTAGGTGAGCAACGCCGGACATACGGACGCCCACACTCGATGGTCGGCCAACCTGTCACAGAAATGGCTTGCACCAGCTGCTCTCAGACGTAGTGGTCCTCACCTCCAGGCAAGAGATTGCTTGGATAAGCCCTTGAAGTTATTGACCAATGCGGAAGTTCTTCACTTGATACGCCGTGATGCTCGGCGTGCCGGGTGCCTCCAGGGGTCCAGCCAGCATCATTCCACCAATCTGGGGGAGGGCTTCCCAACGCATCGCATCAGGAGGCGTCAGTTCGCACCGAAGGAGGCGCAGTAGCAGTTGTTGGGCTTCTCCCGCTTGCTCCGGCCCAATGAAGACACCACGCCCGTGAACTAGCCCGTATCGAAGGTTCTTGGTCCGGATGAACTGGCCCTGGCTATCGCTGAGTCCTCTCCTAACGGTGAAGTGCCTGAAATGCTCGGTAATCGGCACCTGGGCAAACACCCGGGAGATCATCGCGACTAAATCGACATCCTCGTACTTGGGCTGAAGTTCTTCGAGCGCGGCAAGAAATTGGTCCTCTTTGAGGAGCGGCGCGAGGACAGGCCTGGGAGGATCCCCTGTCTCGCATGAGCGGACAACCACCTCAACACCCATGAAAAAAGCCAAGAACTTGTCCAGGAATGAGGGCGCCCGCATTCCCCGCTCATAGGAGCGGAGAGCAATGCGCCGCGCTCGTGCAATGCCATTGGCTATGTTCTGTGCAGGGAACAGGAGTGGGAGTGTCCGGTCGATCAGGTCGAACTCGGCCGTCTGGGCGATCTCCACCGACTGGACCCTTGGGTCGGTAACCTGGGGTTCGACCACGGAGGATGTTGTATGCCGCCACTCCCCGTCGCCAGGCCCAGGCACGTCGTACGAATACCTTCCCAGAATCACGCCGGTGGCCTCGCTGCCAAGGCAAAGAGTGACCAGCCCGTGGATGGCTGCTGCATTCAGCATAGCGCCTTCATCTGTCTCGCCAGGCGCCAAGATTTCGATCTGCCCGCGAGGCACGACGGCGTCCACCCATTCGAACCTCTCTGGAAACCGCCCCTCCGCTATATCCCTTTGGTTAGCCTCCGACGGGACCTTTCGTTCCTCCGGAACCAAATCGAAGCGGATAGCGGCATTACCCACCCGAACGGCGCAGGGTTCCAACCAAGTGAGATAGGGTGTCGCCACGAGCAGATGGTGATACCGACCGTAGTCCGGAACCAAGGGCAAGATGACCGCCCCTCGAGAAAAGTCGTCCTCCCATACGTAGGTCTCGACCCCTTGTTCTCCTAATCGCTCCAGTCGCACTCGGCTTGGGCGCTCGTCAGATGCCGGTGCTAGGGGTTCCAACTCAATGGCGGCGTCGGCGAGTAGGGGAAAGGGGAGAACTGAACCGTGAGGACTCGTGAGCGGGGCCGACCATACGCGGTCATGTCCCGGTTCAGGCGCGTTGGCGACGCGCACCGCCGACGGGGAGTCCGGGCTCCAGTACAGGACACCGTGCCGGTATTCTTCTACAGAAAGTCTCATTGCTTTCCCTTAGTGATGAGTGGACGTAAGGCGCCCCGCGCTGACCAAACCTTTGTTCGTGACATGTGGTATGTGTCCCTCCCCGTCACCTCCCCAACCGTGCCTCCTGGGTGCTTCCCTTCTCCCCGCTCACCCCCTATCCTCGTCCCCAAGCGATCTGCTCCCGGTGGGACAGCGGGACCTGGGCAGCGCCAGATCCTGCTCGGGACCGTCCTCCCGATACCCCGGACCCGGGAGCTCACCCCGGTCACCCCGAGCCCCTCCCCGCCGTCGGTAGCGAGCCGTCACCCTCGCCCGACCGCGTCTCCCTCCCGGACCCGTGCCTGTGTTGCCGGAGCGTTCCGTGGAGCCCGTGGGACCCTGGCAACCGTGCCGGCGGTCTGGTCGGGAGGGCATGCCGGCTCTCCGAGTCCTCATTCGAGGAACAGACTACCGGCCCACGAACTTGCCACGGTAGAGGGACGCATGGGGCGCCCAGCCTCCCAACCGCCCGCCTCCGCACCCATCCGCTTCCTCCCCGCTACCCGTCTCCCCCCAAGCTCGGTGGGCCGGTGGCGCGAACAAAAAGAGAACCCCCTCTCCCGAAATCGGAAGAGGGGGCTGGAACCGAGGGCCGTTTGGTCGAACCCGCGGCGCCTACCCGTCCGCGACGATCGCCAGATCGACGCTCTCGCGCGCTTCCGCGGGCGTCACCCGGAAGTGGTCCATCGTCAGGCACTCCGTCGGGCACCAATCCACGCAGATCCCGCATCGGATGCAGGACCGCTCGTCGATCACCATCGCCACAGCGAACGGACCCAGCTCCGCCCGCGCCATCTCCGCCATCTCCACGTCGTTATCGATGGAGTGGATCCGGTCCAGCGAGATCATCTCGATGCACATGTGGGGGCAGGCGTCGACGCAGCCGTTGCAGAGGATGCACCGGTTGCCGTCGATGAAGATGTTGAGTTGGCACTGGAGGCAGCGCTTCGCCTCCTCAAACCCGATCGGCTTGGTGTAGCCGATCTCTGTCTCCAGCGTCGTGTCCCCAGTGCCGATCCCGCGCTCGCTCACCGGCAGCATGGGCATCATCTGCCGCCCGACCCCCGCGTAGTCGTCGCCCCAAACCAGGCGCCGGCTCATCGCGGTCAGGCTCCACTCCGCCACACCCTCGGCGACGAGCGGGTTCGGCGTGGAGATGAACTCAGTCGGGACTCGCGTCAGCTCCATCTCCTTGATCTTCGGCTGGGCGCCGCGCATTGCCCGGTCGATCAGGTCGGCCACGCGCCGGCCCTCGCCAATGGAGGAGATGAAGTTGGTCGGGTTCACCACGTAGTCGCCGGCCGCCCAGACGTTCGGCAGGTCGGTCTTCAGGGTGTGGTCCAGCAGCGGCACGCCCCGCCGGTCCCGGTCCGGCAGCAGGTCGCCCAGGAAGCGGTTGTCCTGCTTCTGGCCGATCGCCGTCAACACCATGTCGCACTCGATGATGAACTCGGAGCCCGGCACCGGCTCCGGTCGTCGTCGGCCCTGTGCGTCCGGCTCGCCCAGCTCGTTGCGGATCACCTCGATCCCGACGACCTTGCCTTCAGCATCGCCGACGACCCGGACCGGCGAGACCATGTACATGATCTCGACGCCCTCGATCTCCGCCTCTTCCAGCTCCAGCTCGTCGACCGGGATCTCCTGGATGCTCCGCCGGTAGGTCATCACCGACCGCTCGGCACCCATCCGCAGCACCGTGCGGACGCAGTCCATGGAGGTGAAGCCGCCGCCGACGGTCACGCAGCGCCGCCCGACCCAAACATCCTCGGTCCCGAGGCTAACCTCCTCCAGGAACTTGAGACCGGAAACCACCCCGTCCAGATCTTCTCCCGGGATGCCGAGATCCGAGGGGGTCTGACAGCCGGCCGAGATCAGGACCACGTCGTAGGTGTCGGCCAGCTCCTGCATGGAGATGTCCTTGCCGACCTCCGTGT
>JAUJMG010000301.1:2369-5489 GCA_030446955.1 Thermomicrobiales bacterium | reverse complement strand
ACAACTGGCTGACGCCATGGGACGGCACGGAGATCATCGACGCCGGGATGATCGGTGCGCCCTACTCTGGGGCCTCCATCAACTCGTCCGCGGCCTACGGGGGACCTGAGGCCATTCGGCTCGGCTTCCGCTACAACACCACCTACTCAGCCGATTTCAACACGGACATCCGACGGCTGCGGGTGCGCGACTTGGGCGACATCCAGGGCCACCTCACGGACGTGGGAACGGCGCACCTCAACATCGAGCAGGCGGTGACGGGGGCGGTGGCACGCGAGCCGGGCTTCGTGCCCCTGATCGTCGGTGGCGACCACTCGATCACGGCGCCGGCGGTCCGCGGGTTCTGCGCGGCACATCCCGGCAAGAAGGTCGGCGTGATCAACTTCGACGCCCACTTCGACGTGCGCAACTTTGAGCACGGACCGCACAACGGAACGCCGTTCCGCGCCATCCTGGAAGGCGACCTGCCGGTAGCCGGCACGAACCTTGTCGAGATCGGCATCCACGGGTTCACCGCCTCGTCGCGCTACCGCGAGTGGACGCGGGAGCGGGGGATGACGGTGATGAGCGGCCGGGACGTCCAGCGGCGAGGCATGGAGGCGTGCGTGGCCGAGGCGCTGGCGATCGCGGGTGACGGCACTGACGCGGTCTACGTGAGCGTGGACATCGATTGCCTTGCCTATCCCTGGGCTGCTGGAACCGCCGCGTCCACGGCCGAGGGGCTAAGCGCCTGGCAGCTGCTGGAGGGTGTCCACGCCTGCGGCCTCGACGCGAAGGTGGCGGTGCTGGATCTAGTCGAGATCGACCCGAGCCGGGACGTCAAAGACTTTTCGGCCCGCACCGGCTGCGCGGTGCTACTGACCTTTCTGGCTGGCCTCCAGCACCGGCTGCACAGGGACCGCGGCTATTAGCGCGGGACGGGGAAGAAGGCGGGCGGCCCGTCCTGGGCGGGAAACCGAGCCGGTGGCCGCGGTTCACGGGGAGTGGATGGCATGACCCAGACCGGGTCGCAGGCGGAGGATGCTGGGGCGCTGCCGGCTGTGTCGCCGGGCGAGCGCTGGTCCCTAGAGCCGCTCCGGGAGGAGGAACGGCCGCTGCTGGCCCGCCTCCTGGAGCTGTACCTGTATGACTTCAGCGAGTTCACCGGTTGGAACGTGCAGGAGGATGGCCTATTTGCCCGGAGCGGCTGGCACGAGCGGCAGTGGTCCACGCCGGGGCGACATGTGCTGCTGCTGAGGGTCGAGGGTAAGCCGGCCGGGTTCGCGATCGTTGATGAGCGGAGCCCGCTGCCGGGCGGGGGAGACCGGCACTACGTGGCGGAGTTCTTCGTGATGCGCGGGCAGCGGCGGCGGGGCCTGGGCGAGGCCGTGGCGCGGGAGATCTTCGATCGCTTTCCGGGCGGCTGGCAGGTGCTTCAGATGCCCCAGAACACGGCTGCCCAAGGGTTTTGGCGCCGGGTGATCGGCCCCTACACGGGGGGCCGGTTCCGCGAGCGGACCATCGCCGACGGGGACATCGTCCAGGAGTTCGACACCCGACCCGGGGCAGGGTCGGGTGATCAGCGCGCCGGAGCGGGACCTGGCCGGCAAGGTCGCGATCGTGACCGGGGCCGGCAGCGGCGTCGGGCGGGCGATCGCGCTCGCCCTTGCCGGGGCCGGGGCAACGCCGGTGCTGGTCGGACGGACCAGGGAGCGGCTGGAGGAGACGGCACGCCTGGTTGAGGAGATCGGCGGGACGGCGCTGGTCGTGGCGGCGGATGTCTCCGACGAGGCGGCGGTGGCCGGGTTGGTCGAGCGAGCGACGGCGGAGTTGGGGGGCGTCGACGTTCTGGTGGCCGCCGGCGTCGGGCTCTATGGCCCGGTCGAGTCCTATCCGCTGGCGGCCTGGCAGGCGACGCTGGCGGTGAACCTGACGGGGGTGTTCCTGTGTAGCCGGGCCGTGCTGTCGGCGCTGCGGGCGCGTGGCGGTGGGGCGATCCTGGCGATCGCCTCCGGGGCGGGCAAACAGGGCTACCCGAACTTGGCCGCCTACGCGGCCTCCAAGTTCGGGCTGATCGGGTTCATGCAGTCCCTGGCGGCGGAGGTGGGCAACGAGGGGATCAAGGTCAGCACCATCGTGCCGGGCTCGATTCTTACGGACTTTGCCGGTGGGTCGGCGGCGAGCAAGCGGTCCCAATCCGAGGGCAAGCGGTACCTGGAACCGGAGGATGTCGCGGAGGCGGCCCTGTACCTGCTGCGGCAACCGGCTCGGGCTTGGACCCAGGAGATGAACCTTTGGCCGTTCTGATTAGCTTGAGTCAGTGATGATCTGACCCGGGCCGTCGGCGAAGGCGGGTGGGCTTCATGTCCACTACGGCGTGGGCGGGAGCCGGAAGGCCGGCGGTTCCTCGGTTGGCCCTCCTGAGGGAAGCAACCACTTCGGCCAGGGCGACCAGCAGGAACGGCCCGAACATGACGACCGTGGCGAGGTTGTGGATGGTCTGGATGTCCGTCGGCCACCAGTGCCAGATCCAAATCATCAGGGCGTAGAGGGCCAAGCCGCCGGCCGACCAGGCGATCGCCCGCAACGCCGGCCAGCCCCAGGGCAACAGCCCCGCCAGCGCCACCACCCAAATGCCGTACCACGGCCGGACCCAGGTGGCGACGATCAGCACCACACACATCACGTCGAAGGCCACCCGCGGCAGAAGGCCGGGGCGGCGCGAGAGCGCCGCGCCCTGGAGCGCGAGGGTAAGCGCGAGGAGGGCCTGCCCGATCCCCCTTGACCATGCCCGGACCTTTTCGAACCCGTACCGCTCTTCGAGGAGGTTGGTCGCCAGTTGGGCGGGGGAGTGGAGAAGCATGTCGTTTTGGATGGTGAGGATCCGGCGGACCGCTGCCAGATCGTAAAACGGGAAGAAGCTGACGAGGAGCGCGAGACCGCTGAGGATGGTGCTGTTGACGATGAGGTCCTGCCGCCGATGTCTCTCCCCCTCTCGGCGCCAGAGGGCAATCGCGGCCAGCGGGACGAGCGGCAGGGTCGCGAACTTGAGCAACGCGGACAGGATCAGGAGGGGCAGCACCAGGGCATCGCGCCGCTTCACCCAGGCGACGAGGGCGAGGAGCACCGGCACCATCAAGA
>JAUJMG010000301.1:0-2269 GCA_030446955.1 Thermomicrobiales bacterium | reverse complement strand
GCATCGCGCCGCTTCACCCAGGCGACGAGGGCGAGGAGCACCGGCACCATCAAGACCGTGTCGTTGTGGCCGTTGCCGACCCCTTCCCACAGGACGAGCGGATTCCAGAGGTAGAGGAGCGGACCGGTGGCCGCGTCGGCCGGCCTCGCGACCTGGAGAACGCGGGCGATGATCCAGCTGCCGGCGAGGAGGCAGAGGGCGCTGAGCACCTTGAAGCCTAAGACGGCCACGCCGGGGCGGTCCCCGGCAAGCAACGAGATCGGCACGGCGATCAGGTTCCAGAGCGGGCCGTACGGGGAGAGATCGTCCTGCCAGGAGCCGGCGAACCGGATGAGGGGGTCGGTCTCGGCGAACTCCTCGGGGTAGGTCGTCATCGGGTTGGCGCGGTAGACGGTGAGCAGGCGGGCGCTGACGAAGTAGATGAAGTTGTCGGTCGCGTTGACGGGGTACATCCAGGTCATCACGGCGGCGAGCGCGCCGCCGCAGCCGAAGACGGGCGGCAGCGCCTCCCAGGGGCGCAGGCGGCGACTCTCGCGCAGGGCCAGGAGGTAGAGGGCAAAGAGCGTGGCCATCCCGAGGACGTACCAGACGAACTCGGGCACGCCGTAGGCGGCCATCTGGCCGATGTCCTGAAGCTCCTCGTCGTTGCCCCGCAGGGGATAACGGAGGGCCAGGGACGCGAGGATCGCGATCATGCCGGCGCCGCAGAGCCAGAGCCGCCGGACGCCGCAGCTGGCGGGTACCCTTGCGTCGGTGCCGTCGATGGTCCGGGGGAGGGAAGCGGCGGCGTCCATGGCGGACCAAGGCTAGCACAGCGCCAGCGGGGCACGGCGGGCTGCCGGCGACCGTGTCGGGCTAGATCAAAGTCGCGTCGGGCGGGAGGGTGGACGAGGCGCGGTCCGGGGTTCACGGCTCACGGGCCACGGCTCTCGCATCGGACATGGACGGACCGCGGGTCCGCTGGTACGCTTCGGCGCAGCCGCGCCCGACTGGGTGCGGCTGCTTACGTTGTCCGTTGTCGCCCGCGGGTATGGCCGTCGCCGCCCGGGCCTACGTTCTCCCAGGAGTGGCCTGTCGATGGTGCTCAGTCCCCCTTCGGTCGATGTCCCGGCGCGGCTTCACCGCCTGAACGACCTCGCCTACAACCTGTGGTGGAGTTGGAACGAGCCGGCGCGCGCGCTGTTTCGCAGCCTTCACCCGAACTTGTGGGAGGTTACCGACCACAACGCGGTCCTCTTCCTGCGCCGCGTGCCCCAGGAGCGGTTGGAGGCGGCCGCCGCTGACCCGGCCTACCTGAGCGCGTACGACGCGGTCCTGGCCGAGTTCGACGCGATGCTGGCGGCCGACAACGGCACCTGGATTCGACAGTATGAGCCGGATCTGGCCGACAAGACCCTGGCCTATTTCTCGGCCGAGTTCGGCTTGCACCGGGCGCTGCCGATCTACTCCGGCGGCCTCGGCGTGCTGGCCGGGGACCATATCAAGGAGGCGAGCGATCTCGGGCTGCCGCTGGTCGGCGTCTCGCTGCTCTACCGCCAGGGGTACCTCCGCCAGCGCCTGGCCGCCGACGGCTGGCAGCAGGACGTGACGGCAAACCTGGAGCCCGGCGCCGAACCGACGACCCAGGTCTGCCTGCCCGACGGGTCCTCCTGTTTGATCAACGTCACACTGGAGGATCCGAACGCTCCCCTCCGGCTCGCCATCTGGCAGGTGCAGGTGGGGAGGGTGCCGCTCTACCTCCTCGACGCCGACGTCGAAGGCAACCCGGAGTGGACGCGGACGATCTCCTCCCGGCTCTACGGCGGGGACAAGGAGCACCGGCTGCGTCAGGAGATCATCCTTGGCATCGGCGGCGTCCGCGCCCTGCGCGGGATGGGCGTCGCCCCGGCCTACTGGCACGCTAACGAGGGGCACGCGGCGCTCCACCTACTGGAACGGGCACGCGAGTTGGTGGCGAGCGGCCTGGACTTCGAGGCCGCGGCGGAGCAGGTCCGGGCAACCACCGTCTTCACCACCCACACGCCGGTCCCGGCCGGTCACGACGTCTTTGCGCCGGAGATGGTGGACCGCTATTTCGGCCACTACTGGCCTCAGCTCGGATTGGACCGCGAGGCCTTCCTGGCGCTCGGCCGCCACGAGGCGACGGGGGACGGGTTCAACCTGACCGCGCTCTCGCTCCGCCTGGCCGGCCACCGCAACGGCGTCAGCGAGCGGCACGGCGAGATCACCCGCACCCAGTGGGGAGACATCTGGCCAGGCGTGGCGCCGT
>JAUJMG010000300.1 GCA_030446955.1 Thermomicrobiales bacterium | reverse complement strand
AGCCCGGCGGGTCGCGCCGCCGTCCGTCTCGGTTTCCCAGGCGAATGCACCACCGGGGAACAGGTTCGCGCCGCGATGATCGCCATGGTGGCCGGCGCCCGAGGCGCCGCATCCGCGTCCAGGTAGCCAATCCCTGCGGCTTCCGCAGGAGTGGCAACGCAGGGGGACGGGCGCACACCGGCATGGACGCGAAAGAACTCAGTCAACGCCCGGGGCCTGCGGCTCACCGGGAGCGAACGACCTCGGCACTTGCCTCGCGTCCGATAACGAACGGCCTGCCCGACAGTAGCCAATGTGGCCGTCGGCCAGCGTCCACACGTGCTGGCTCTGGACGGCCGCGGGCGGCAGAATGCGTCGGTGGCCCACGACGGCGCGCTGGTCGTGGGCTTCGACCTGGACCTAACCCTCATCGACCAGCGCGCCGGCATCGCCTCGGCCATGGCCAACCTGGAGTCGGAGATCGGGGCCGGTATCGACGTGGCGTGGGTGATTGACCACATCGGCCTGCCGCTGGAGACCGTGCTCGCCCGGTGGGTACCGCCCGGGCGCATCGAGGCTGCGGCGTGGCGCTACCGGGAGCTGTTCGAGGTGGTCGGTGCCGCCTCCACCAGGGCGATGCCGGGGGCGGTCGAGGCCGTGCAGGCCGTCCGGCGCAGGGGAGGCCAGGTCATCGTGGTGACGGCCAAGTACGAGCCCCACGCCCGAGCCGGCCTGGATGCGGTGGACGTGGCCGCCGACGCGGTCTTCGGCTGGCGGTTCGGCGAGGGAAAGGCCGACGCGCTCCTCGCCCACGGCGCCGAAATCTACGTCGGCGACCATCCTGCCGACGTGCTCGCCGCCCGGGCGGCAGGGGCCCTGTCGGTAACGGTGGCCACCGGTCCGGCATCCGCCGACGAGCTCACCGCCGCCGGCGCCGATGTCGTGCTCCGGAGCCTAAAGGACTTTCCCGCTTGGCTGAACGACCACCGGGCGCCGGCAACCGAATGACGTGCTCCTGGCCTTCGGGCATCCGGCCACGACGGCCCCTCCGGGTCCGGGCCGACTGCATCCGCTTCGATCTGACAGATACGCGTGCGCGGGGATGCCCGTTGCGGTGTCCCAGGATGCGCGGCCGGATGCACGTGCTGACTGTCCCTGAGGTGGCCGGTCAAGGGCGCACGGGAACAGCACCAGCCCAGCGCTCGGTAACGGCCCTCGAGGCCGACCGCATCCTTGAGCACGAACTCGTGCGGGGCAGTCGCCCCAGCACGCCGGTTCCCGGGTGCCCGTCCAGCCCCTCCCTCGGATACGGCGTTCGGGCTCTCCGTGATGTGCGTCACGGGATCGCCCTTCAGGGAGAGCCGCACCACAGGCGGAACCGATGCTACTAACATTCCCGGCGACTGACGACTCGCGAGCGATCTCGGGTTCTTGCTGCATCAGGAACCGAAACTGCTGGCACGCCGTCGAGATGCCATTCGGAACCGTGACCGTCGTCTACCCCAAGGCGACGACGGAGCGCTGCACGGGGCGCCTTCGTCGAGGCCGATCCCGTGCCTCTAGTTCGCTAGATTCCTGCAGACAGTCATTTGGACGAGCGCAACGAGAGCGGGGGACATGGCACCGCTGCCTATTCCGGAAGGATCGGTGTGTCGGGGACGCCGCGGCGCTGAATACACCGTCGGACCTCAAATCACGTCCAATCGGTTCGGTATCTCGTACATCGGTTTCGGCCCGGAGGGCGGGAAGGTATTCCTCAAGGCTCCATCCATCGATCAGGAGCAGCCTCGCCTAGTGCAGGCGCAGCGTGCGGCGAAGGTCTACGAGTCCTTTCAAAGCGCCATGGATATGCGCAAGCGGCTAAAGCGTGTGGCCGGTGTTGCTCATATTCTCAACACGAGCTTCTATGAGGGCCCAGGTCTAGAAGATGATGAAGATGATGAGCTCTCGATTCCTATCCTCGTTCAGGAATACATTGACGGTATTCCGTTGCGCAAGTACCTCGAAATCAACTTCCACTCGCCGCCCTTCGGGTTCACCGGTATCCCGCATCAGCATGAATGGATTAGTCTCTCACGCCGTATTCTAGAAATAATACGACGCGTCCATAACAACAGCGTCGTGCACGGTGACATTTGGCCCGAAAACATCATTATGCGGGAAGACGAGCCGGTGCTCGTTGACTTCGGACAATCGTTCCTCGTGGATGAGGTCTTCCATCAACCGGGCGGCCGGGTGGGTCCGCGCACCTATCGTGCCCCCGAACGGGTGATGCCCGACGAGCGATGGGGAGAGTCTGCCGATATTTACTCAGCCGGCGGTCTATTGTTCTATCTAGCGACCGGGGAAGCCCCGCCGGAGGCCAGCCGCGATGTGGAGACTCTGAAGCAGGTAGTGCACGACAGGTTACGCCAGAGAAATCCGAGCCTGCTCCGCGAAAACTTAGGAATAATCAAGGTCATCGATAAGTGCCTCAGGTTCGACATTGTGGATCGGTACGCCTACATTGACAATGTAATAGAGGCTCTTGACATATTCGACTATTCACGCCCCGTCTCCACACCGTCCGTTGACGATGTTGTGGCCGAGTTGACTGACGAATTGCGCCGAGTGGCTTCGTCGAGCACGCCGCTGTTTACTGATCTTGCACTAGCCGAGCTCGATTCTTGGCGGCGCGGTGTCGATCGGATGCTCCGTGGACACTTTGAAGTGACGGCGGAGCGTGAAGAGTTAGTAAATTCTCTTCTCCGATACCTGCGCGTGCTCGATCCGGGTGATGAATACTTGACGCTCACCGTCCCAGCTTTCTGGAGCGAGGATAATCTTGGCATTAACGGTCGATTTCTGATGATGAATCAGATGATGGGACTTCGCGGCGTCATCGTTCGCAGAGTCTTCATCCTGTGCGAAGACGACCTTGATGACCCCGCAACCGAAGCGATTCTAAACGCACATGTTCGAGCATGCAATGAGCTTGAGGCTGACGGCGTCTTCACAGGCGAACGGGCCCTGCCGAGCAGCCACCAGCAGAGTTATTGGACGGGCTACGTCATCCTCAGCCCTGATGACAGAGACGCGATTCTGTCTCAGCAGCACGTTGCGATTTGGCGGAAACCGACGACTGGAGAACTTGTCTCGATCATTTTCTACCGACGACCAGAAACAGGAAAGATTGGAAAGGTGCGCTTTTGGGCGTCGTCGTCGCTCCAAACGGAGGTAGATGAGTTCATTCGCATCATCGACAAGTCGGAGCATGTCTCATTCGCCATGGAAGGACTGCGCGAAGTGCGGTCGGCTGCGGAAGGCGCCGGCGACGGCTGAGCCCAGCGCTACGGCGTCCAGTGGCGATCAGTCGCTAGGTACGAGGAGCTGGGTCGGCCGCCGGTGCGTCACGGGCTGACAGGTGCGATCAAGTTGGCCTGCCCTCACCCCCAAGCTCCCGAATCTTGTTGGCTCCTTGACGCACCAATTGACGTGTCCATGCGAGCGCGTCCGACTCGAGACTTCGACTCACATCCTTCGCCAAGTGGAGCAACTGCGGCGATTCGAGGAGTCTCTCGGACGCAGGGTCGCGGGACCCCATTACGAAGAGGCCGAGTACAGGACCGACTGCGCGCGTCAGAGACGCAAGGCCGAGGGTATCGGCCTTTAGTGGTCGGAACCGAATCGACAGCGGCTCCTTCGCCTGAGACTGCCCACCGTCCATCTCTACGAGCCATTCCAGGGCGACCACCATCACCTGACCGTCAACCCTGGAGGATTGTCGACTGTCCACTGCACGGAGGTCGTAGACGCGGGCGAGCGAGGCGAGTTCCATAAGAAATTTGCGAGCGACACTGCGCGGGGTGTTGGGCTGAAAGCCCTCTCGATCTGGTGGTGGCCCGCTAGTAGGACGTGCAAGCTCAATGAGTAGTCCTGTCTGGCGCTCCCGGATCGACCCGATAAAGTCGCGTAGTGCTGGTGTCGACGACTGCCGCATAGTAGAGAGAGTCGAGACGGACCCCCGCGACGGGCAACGGAGATCAGCGAGCATTGCCTCGTAGGGTCGCCGTCGTTCTAGATCTTCAAGGCGCATCTACTTGGTGCCCGGTCGGGGAATAATCGCTGCATGCAGCACCGAAAGCAGGGCGATTCGTCCCCGCATGAGTAGGTCTTCCTGCGCCCCATCGGACGTGGCGTGCCCAACCAAGTCGTCGGTTGCGATGCGCACGACGACCACTCTGTCCTCAAGCTTGAGAGCAGCGGCAGCTCGAGCGATTCCATACGCCTCCATCTCGACAAGGACTGGCGCGGCGCTTTGGTCGACGGTGTACGCCAGCGCATCACTGTAGGACCACTCGCCCTTCTCGTAAACCGAATGAGGGGGCCCCACCCGCCCCGGTACTGGAGGCACAGTTGCCGGACCCACACGTACGACTTTGTCAGTAGCCATCACGTGGCACCTCGTGAGCCCGGCGATCGTCAGGTCGAGTGGGACCGGATCCAGGGTGTGCGTGAAGGTCATTGATGGAAGCGGGTCCACGTCTGCACCGTCCGCATGACACATCCACTTGTTCTTCAAGGTAGCGACCTCACCTTGGCCACTTCCTTGCATGACCTCCACCGTTCCAAGCGAGGCGTAGGAAACGCTTCCCACGAGGAACGCACTCCCCACGTCGGCGCTATCGACCGCTCCAGCGCATCCATAGAAGAGCACTAGGTCGGGCAGCCGCCTCCTATCACTGAAGAGTTGGGTCACAGTTGCCGCGGCGACGACGTTTCCCTGCGCCCTCAGTTGACGATGGCGAATTCGGACGCTTCGAGTCGAGTCAAGCTCGAGGGTGTCCGGCCCGTGTCTTGCCCATTCTGATTCGGGTGAAGCGAGGTCGTCCAGCAAGCGCTCAACAGGCGCGGCTTCACTGGCGGTGAAGGTCACGACCTCAATCTCAAGTCGATCCGCCATAAGTCCAGCCTACGGGGGTCGACCACGTCGCTGCCGTGGCTGGCGAGGCGGGTGCCGAGCCGCGAGGGGGCCAGCACTTCGACAGCCCGGGTGTTTGAGCCCTAGCTAGTTTAGCTAGATCGTGGGCCTGCTGGTCGGTGGGGCGGACCTCGACTGCTGGTGGGTGACGTGCCGGGAGCACTGAACCATAATGGCGACGGTGGTCGCCTCGGCTCGACCCTGTCGGCAGATCGGGAGGTGGATCACGACGAGGTGACGGTGTCCGAAGGCTTGGAGTGAACCCGTACCTGGCCCCCGTTGCGCTGGCGCGGCGTGGTGGGCAGCCACCCGACTTCGGCACCAGCGCTGCGCCCGATAACGGGCTCTACGCGTTTGAGTGGGGACAACGGGTTCGGATGCGCGGAGGACGGGGCCGGCTCGGCCAGGTGACGCCGCCGGCGTGGAGCAGCACCCGCAGGCGGTAGTGCTCGAAGGTGCGGAAGCCATGGCCGCTCCACCTTCTTCACGCACAGGTTCAGCCCCTCGGTGGGACCGTTGGAGGCGCCGGTGTCGTGATGGGCGAGGATCTCGGCACGCC
>JAUJMG010000299.1:4168-5500 GCA_030446955.1 Thermomicrobiales bacterium | reverse complement strand
AGCGTCGCCACGCCCCCCTGGTACGCGAAGCTGACCGGATCGCCCAGGTTGGAGAGGGTCAGGCAGCGCTGGGGGTGGGCGGGTTCCCGGTGGGGGCCGACCAGCGTCCACCGCTCCAGGGCGAAGTGCGGCCCCGCGCAACAGACCACGTACCGGTTGTTACCGCCCCCCTCAACCTCTCGCGTCAGACCCGCCGTCGGACGGGGCAGGTAGTCCGTCTTCAACTCCGCCAGGGTCGCGTCGATGTTGGCGTCCCAGGTCGCCTCGTCGAGACGGTTGCCGTAGAGGTCGGTCGGCATCACCGACTGACCCAGGTCGGAGGTCTGCTGGATCTCGTAGATCAAGGTGTCCGGGCCGAAGGCGTGAAGGATGCCGCCGGGCACGTAGACGGTGTCGCCCGGGTGGATCGGATGGCGCGGCATCACCGCGTCGTAATTCTGCGTCTTGAACGCGGCGCGCAGGTCTGCCTCCGGCGTCCCCGGCTTGATCCCGGCCAGGATCGTGGCGTCGTCGGCGCACCAGAGGATGTGCCACGCCTCCGTCTTGCCGTGCGGCTCGCCGTGGACCCGGCGGGCGGTCTCGTCGTCGGCGTGGAGGTGGACCGGCAGCGGGTGGGATGCATCCAGGAACTTGTCCAGGATGGGGAAGTGGGGCCCGCGCCAGCCCTCCCCGACCAGTTCGTCCGGGTGAACCTCGACCAGATCGTGCAAGAGCCGACCGGCGAAGGGGCCGGCCGTGATGGTGGCCCGGGCGTCCTTCTGGTCGCTGATCTCCCACGTCTCGGCGACCACCCCCTCCGGCACGCCCGATTTGCCCAGCATCTCGGGGATCAGTCGTTCGCCGAAGGCGTAGGTCCTGACGTGGTAGGTCAGCTTGATCGGATGCCACTGCATGGGGCTTCAGGCTCCTCCGCGATAGCGTGGTGGCGGTTGAGAACGCCGGCAGACTCAGGGGTTGAGAGTGGCCGTCACCGGCTGCGCGATTGTAGAGGAGGCTCCGGCACTCCGCCGATCAGCCCTCGGGACGCTCGACCAGCCGCATGTGCGCAACCCCCGTCGCCGGGGACCAGGTCTGCCACTCGTCCGGTTGCGTGGCCGGGCCGGCCTCCCAGATCAGCTCAAACCGGGCCGGCCGCGGTTCTTGATTGTGGTCCAGCAGCAGGTAGTTGGCCTTCAGCAGCGCGCCGGTGACCGGCCCGGCCTCCTCGATCCGCTCCTCGATCAAGGGCACCACCCGGCCCCGATCGGCGAATGGGTCGACGATCGAGCACTGGCAGGCGTAGGCGAGGGTGCCGATCTCCGGCGGGGCGATCACCGTCTCCGAACCGACGCG
>JAUJMG010000299.1:0-4068 GCA_030446955.1 Thermomicrobiales bacterium | reverse complement strand
GAGCGCGGCGAAGCTCGGCACGTAGTACCACTGGTACGGTGGCACCCCAAGCAGCGCGTACAGCCCGTAGTAGCCGATTCCCGCCGTTCCCAGTGCCGCTGCTGGCGCCAACTCCGCCCGGAGGGTGATCCGGCGCAGCAGTCCCAGCACGGCCCAACCAATCAGTGCTAGCAGGCCCAGGACTGCGGGGCCAACCGTGACCGCCGTTGCCAGGGCGTCCCGCTCGAAATAGAGCCCGAGACCGTTGACGAAGGTCCAGTCCCCAAACGACCGCTGCAGCGTCTTGATCGCGAACGTATCGGGAATAGCCGAGCCGAAGGACCACCAGCTCCACGCGAACCAGGGCAGGCTCACCGGCACCCCGGCCCCCGCCGATCGCGCCAAGCACCTTCGTACTCCTGCGCTGGACAGCGCCAGCGGAAGCACAAAGACCACCAGATCAAGCCTCGTCAAGACGGCCAGTCCGGACATCACCCCGAAGGCCACTGGTTGCCCGCGCACCGCCGCCGCCAGCATCCCGACCAGCACGGCCGGGATCAGCAGCACCTCCAGGCCGGTCGCAGAGAGCACGAACGGGTTGAGCAGCACCAGCGCCACACCGAGGATCGGCACGATTCGCGGCAGCCGCAGCACGACGGCGATCCGATCCCACCACCAGGCCATCGCCACCGCGCTTCCGGCGAAGACGACTGCAAGACCCCAAACCGGGTGAACCCCTCCGCTCAGCCGCAGTAGCGCTGTCGCCCCGCCGAGCAACAGGACATTCAGGGGGGAAGTCGCCGAGTTGGCCACCTCGGTGGGGATTAGCCCCCAGTGGAAATGGGTCGCCAGATTCCGAGCGTAGGAGAGGGTGATGTACGCGTCGTCGATCAGAGCGCCACGCACCAGCCAGAAGAGGCCGACCGCAAGCAGCCCGGTACTCCCGCACAGCGCCAGCGCCCCGCGTCGACGACGCCCCGCCACCTCTGTGGAAGTCTTTGTCGCCCCGCTAGAGAGCGACGTGAGCGACCATCGCGCCCTGCTCTGCCGGACACCCTCGGCGATGCTCATCAGGCGATGGCCCGGACCAGAATCCTGTTCTGCCCGATCCATTCCGTCGTGCCAGTCCGTGCCAGCCAGCAGGCCGGGTCGTCCGTTGGACACTGTGACCCATTCGCCTTTCTCTCGTAGACCACCTCAAAGGAGGGCGCAGGAAGTGGCGTATGGTCCTGCCTCCACAGGAAGTTGAGCGCCACCAAGGGGCCGACCACCGGCAGATCATCGTAGTTCGCTTCGTCGATCAGGGCGTCGGCGATACTCATGTCGCTGAACTCGTCGACCAGATACCTGTCCGAGTAGAAGGCGAGCGTTCCAATTTCTCCACGGGGCGCCACCGCCTCCTCTTCATCCAAGTTGCGCTGCATCCACAGCCCGATCTCCCGGTACTGGTCGCTGGTTGCCCAGTTGGTGTTGATCGGCGCCTCGCGGAGGGAGAAGCCCTCGTTCCCCAGGAGCAGAAGCAGCCCGGCAGCCGGAGCAAGCGCCACCACGGGAAGCACTCGCCTGAATCGTCCCTGCCTCAAGCGGGCGACGTGGTGTGTCGCGGCCACTGACGCAATCAGCACCATCGGCACGAGTTGGCTCACGTAATACCAGTGATAGGGCGGGACATCGAGAGCGGTGTAGACCATGTAATGGAGACCGCCGAACGCGGCCAGCACCGTCACCGTCCGGACGATCTCGCCGCCGCACCGCCAGAGGGGAAAGATGCAGAGCGGGACGAGGAGGAGGGAGAGCATGGTCTCCAGAGGAAAGCGTTGGAGGTAGAGCGCGAGGCCGTCGGCGAAGCTGGCCCAGCCCCACGCCGTCTGCTCGATCTTGATCACCAAGGTGTCCGGCACGAGGGACCCAAGGTAGATCCAGGAGAAGATGAACCACGGCGCGATCGTCGCTGCGTAAACCCCAAGCACCGCTGCCTTGCGACGGAACGGAATCTCGGCGAGCGGCAGCAGCACCGCCAGCAGCAGGACGCCGTCCGGCCGTGCCAGCGTGAGCAAGCCCAGCGTGACTGCCATCAGCAGCCAACGGCGGACCAGAAAGAGGTAGACGGACGCGATGAGGAGCAGCGCATAGAGAAAGCTCTCCATGCCGATCGTCGAAAGGAGCAGGGGGTTCGTTACCAGGGCAACGAACGCGAACCACCCGAAGAAGACCCCGTCGAACAGCCGGTGCGACAGGAGGAGCAGCAGCCCAAGCATGGCCGCCAGTTCCAGTGCCGTCAGCAGGATCACCGCCCACTCCACGGAACCGAGCGGAAGACCTACCAGGGCGATCAGGAGCACATTCAACGGCGAGGTGGCCGTATTCGCCGGGTGACCGGCGTAGAAGCCCCAGGTGCCGTGCTCGATCAGCGTCCGGGCGTACTGCAGCTGGATATAGGTGTCATCAATCCAGGTATGCCGGAACGCAAAGACGTAGAAAACGAGGTCAGCAAGGGCGACGACAGCGGCCGCCAGGTAGCGCGGCGGTACCCGGACGACCTTCTGCACGGCGGGATGGCCTCCTGCTCTCTCATCTTCGCGCTGCTTTCCGTAACACACCTAGGCGATGAACGCCTATACGTTGGCGGCATGGTAACGCTCTTGGCTGAAGTCACAGTCCTTGCCTCCAAGGAACCGTAGCTGGGACCACATAGCCGTACACCGGCCAGTCCGCGCTCGGTGGAGCGGATCGGAGAGCATTCGTTGCTCGGTTGGAACTCGCTTGCTCGTCGCGCTGCGGACGGCGATAGCTCTCCATTGGGCTGCAGAACCTATCGTCCGTGCCCGCCCGAGCAGGGGTCCTGCGCCGCCGGAATTCCGGCAGCCGAACGAGCAGTTGGCGTTCCCGACACGGGGGTTGTTCGACAGTGAGCCTGTGATTGCTGGAGCCCTGGGTCGATCGAAAAAATCCTTGAAAGAGACCCAGACCTTCAGCCCCTCGCTCGCCGTGTAGGAAGCCCTCGATGCCTCTGCAGGCTCCGAGTTACCCCGTTGAAGAGGAGCGCACCTCAAGCCGGCTCGGCAGACCTTCCGCCCGGCGACGATAGTGTTCGTCCAGGTTGGTGTGGTCGAAGATAGAGCCGCCCTGGCGAACGGTCTCAAGCATGGCCGCCTCGCGGCGCTGGATCTCCTCGGCGACCGGCACCAGTTCGGCCACCTGCGCCGCGGGGACGATCACAACCCCGTCGCCATCGCCAAAGACGAGATCCCCCACCCTGACCACAACGCCCCCCAGCGTGACCGCTTCAACCGACCCCCGCGCCACATCGACGGTGCCCGCCCAGGGCGTCGCTCCCCGGGCGTAGACTGGCAGTTGGTGCCCGTTCAACTGCGCCGTGTCCCGGCAAAACCCGTCCACCACGATCCCAGCCAGCCCGCGCCGCGCCGCCTCGGCGGTGAACAGCTCGCCGACCACCGCCCGGTCCGACGCCGCCGCGATCAGCAGCGCCTCACCGGCCTCTGCCTCCGAGAGCCCTCGCCACACGTCGAGAAAGTCGAGATCGCAGATCACAAGTCGTGCCGGACCGATCAGCCGGGTACCGCGGGAGACCCGGCGAATGCTGGGGTCGACTACCCCCACGGTCACGCCCGCGACCCCGGCCGCGTCGCAGAGCGCCGCCGCGTCCAGCCCCTCCAGCCGGCCCATCAGCTCGTTATACGGCGTCACCGACATGTCCCCGCCCTCCAATGATTCCCCATGATGTCCCCGCTTCCCGACCCCACCAACGTCCGGCAGGACCGGCTACGGGGCATTCTGGCAGCGTACCAGGCGGCAACCAGGTGGGTGCGAGACCCGACCCGTTCTCACGATGATGGAGTCAGCAATGGGAGCCGCCCCGTGCAAAGCAGTCGTGACTGCTGGCCGGGATGGCGGTGGCAAGGTGGGAGACGATCGTCACCTCCGTGCCGTCTGGAGTAAGGTTGAAGTTCCGGCACCGGACCGTCTTCGGGCCGACCGGTCTCTCGTGGGATAATCCGGACCGGCACCCAGGACGCAGCGACAGGGGAGGCGGTGCGCTCGATGATTCTTGAGACCCTTGAGATCGAT
>JAUJMG010000298.1 GCA_030446955.1 Thermomicrobiales bacterium | reverse complement strand
GGTGAGCTGGCTTCGACACCTGCACACCTACAACCGGAGGTCTTCGCATTGGTGATCCCTACCCCGTCACCAACGGTCCGTGAGAGGAAAAGCTAGCGGCGTAAGGCGGGCACACGCCGGCTACTTCTCCCGAAGAATGGCCCCGTCGAGTTCTTGCACAATCGCCGCCGCCGACACGACAGTAACTACCCCGGGGCTCCGCTCGATGAGCCGAAGAAGGTCCTTGTCGGTGCTCGTTAGAGTCAACTCGCTCCCGCTGAGTACCAGGTTGGCGTTGGCCACCTCTGCGCGGCTGCTCCGTAGCACCTCCATTGCTCGGCGGGCGGACCGAAGCGACACACCTGCGTCGAGTAGCCGCTTGATGACCTTGCACTCGAGCAAGTCGCGGTAGGAGTACCGACGCTGCGTGCCGTTCCCGCGCGCTTCAGAGATCGACGGCCGAAGCAGGTCGGTGCGAGCCCAGTAGTCCAGTTGGCGGTAGGTAATCCCCACGATCGAGCAGACCTGCGGCCCGCGAAAAACATCCGTGGAGCAGACGGACACCCGAGGCGTCGGTGGGACGTCAGGTCGAGTCCGGAACCGAGCGGGAAGCCCTTCCGAGATTGCGAGCTCAAGGTGTTGGGCCACGAAGAGGAGTCGATCCTTGTACGGAACCATGTAAAGCTCGGCGATCAGTTCAGACCGTCGAGGATGTAGCTTCGGGTACAGACAGACGATGAGGCGCAGGGCGAAGCCGGGAAGAAGCCCCAGCACAACGAGGCAAACAATCACTGTCGGCCAGAGGAACTGTCCTACCTCCATTCCGGGATCCCTTCAATCGACGCGAGCAGCGGGACGAAACGCGGGTCCGTGTGCGCCTCGTTGATGACCCCACCAAGCTCCTTGCACCCTTTGCTGGTGAGTTCGTAGTACCGACGAGGAGGACGCGGCTCGACGATCTCCGTTGGATCCTCCCAGCCATCTCTCAGCCAGCCCTCTTGGAGCATGCGCTGCAGGATGGGGTACAACACGCCACTCCGAACACCCGATCGCTTCATGAGGTCGTATCCCCAGTGACGGCGTTCTGGACTCCCCATGAGGCCTAGCGCCACCTGGAGCAGAGCGTGTGTCGTGCGCATAGCTCGTAGTCTACACAGTGCCCTGCCATCGCGGTGATCCATGCCGTCAACGGAATATGACCTGTTAGCTTGTGGGTCGGCCACCCGCTCGGAGGCGCGACGCACCTTCCTTGTTGACCAATCGAGAAGACGCCGGCGGTTGCAACCCCGCGAGGAAGAAATGCCAATGTTGAGAATAGTGACTGCCGACGAGGGCCGGGCGGAGATGCGCTCGGGCGCTCGACACAATCGTGCTCGACGGGGGCCCGACGGGTGCTGGCCGCCGCCCCTCGAGGCGGAGTTTGACGCCTACCTCGCCGAGCTGGCCGAGCGCCTCGTCGAGGACGGCCGCGGCCTGGTGGTACGCACCGGCCATGCCGAGGCCCGCACATCACCACCGCTCCGGGACGCCTCGAGGTGCGAGCGCCTCGGGGTGACGACCGTTGCACCGAGGACCGCACGGGCAGCGCCGAAGCGTACGGTGGCGAGCTTGTCAACCTTCCGGGCTCCTCTTTGGCCGGTTTGCCGATGCCCTGATGGCGGTCGACGTCCGTGACGTCGAGGTAATCTCTTCCTGGGACCGCTCTCAGCGGAGAGCGCAACGAGAGCAGCGGGCCGCCCCTCGGTAGATCCCCACCTGCTTAGAAGGCGGCGACTATGTCCATCTGCTCCCCTCGCTGACTTCAATGGGTGCGCCCGCCTGGGTCGGGTGATGGTGCTGGTTGGCACCGCCACGTCGCCTTCCGAGGGGCGCTCCTAGTGGATCAGTCAACGGCGTTGGACTTTCGTTGACCATGGGCGGATCCTCAAAATTGGCCACGAGCGCACTCATGATATCATGGCGTCGTGATGTCGAAACAGACCACTGTTCGGATACCTGAGCAGCTTGCCGATGAGGCTGAGGTAGTCGCCCGCGTCCGAGGTGTCAGTGTCAACGCTCTGATCATCGAGGCGTTGGCTTCCCAGATCGAACGCCTGCGAACCGACCCAGCGTTCACCGCCGAAGCTCAGCGCGTACTCGCGAAGGACCTTGAGCTGCTGGGGAAATTGGTTGGTCCCTCCCAATGAGCGCCAACATGCTGCGAGCTCCAACAGCAAGAACGTTTTCCATCGCCGATCTGATGGAGCACGTACGACTCGGACGCATGCGCATCCCCAACTTCCAGCGCAACTATCGGTGGGATGTCAACAACGTTCTCGATCTCTTTGATAGCGTCTACCGCGGCTACCCAATCGGAAGCTTGTTGCTGTGGCTCAAGGAAGCGCCGCACGACGTTATCGCGCTGGGATCCTTGCGAATCGAGGCCGAGGCGACTCCTGAGGCTCTCTGGGTCGTCGATGGGCAACAGCGGATCACGAGCTTGGCCGGCGTCCTAATGTCTGTCGGAGAGGTGCCGGATCCCCGCTTCGCGTTGTTCTTTGACCTGGAACGGAAGCGGTTTGTACGAGGCCGAAAGCCTGCGCCCGGTCATTGGTTGCCGATGAATCGGCTCATAGACACAAGAGCCCTCCTGCGGTGGCTCGGCGAGCTTCAGCGCTCGGGCGCAGCCGACGAGCTCGTAACAACGGCAGAGGACCTTTCCAAGCGAATCCGCGAGTATCAATTACCGGCATACGTCGTGGAGACGGCTGATGAGAGCACACTCCGGACGATCTTTGATCGGCTAAATACGTTCGGCAAGGCCCTCACGAGCGCTGAGGTATTTCAAGCACTTCATGGTGGACGTCGAGGAGAAGCGCCTGAAGACCTGCGGACGCTTGGCAAGCAGATCGCCGAGCTGGGCTTTGGGGCTATCGATGATAACTCGCTACTACGGGCGGTCCTAGCGCTTCGTGGGGGCGACATTTACCGCGACTTCCGTTCCGAGTTCGCTGACCATGAGGACCCAACCGATGCATTCCGCGATGCGGCACAGGCTATCGAGCGCGTGATCGCCTTCCTCCGCTCCGAGGCGCGGATCCCGCACGTGACGGTCCTTCCATATCGATATGTCATTCCCGTACTGGCCCGGTTCTTTCATCTGCATGCTCAGGCGACACCCCGGTCGAGAACGCTATTGCGCCGCTGGCTGTGGCGGGACGCTCTCGCGCCAGGAAGACGCTCCACTCCGGTATCGCTATTTCGCTCTGCTGTCCGAGCCATTGACGCCGACGAGCACGGGTCAGTCCAGCGCCTCCTCGGCTCTGTTCCAAGGTCATCCGGCTCGTTCGAGCCGTCGCTGTCCGCGCGGTTGAACGAGGCCGCGTCTCGGGCGAGTGTTGCTCTGATGGGCTCGTGGCAGCCACGATCCCTCGTGGACGGACAACGAATCGACCTTCGAACCCACTTCGAGCACACCAGCCCGGTGTTGCCACCAATCGTCGATGCACCTGACTGGAAAGCATCGCTGGCTAACCGGATGCTCCACCCGGCCACGACGTCGCGGCTTGGCACATTGCTTATTGACTCACCCCTAAAGCATGAGGACGCCGTATCGTTCGATGAGGTACTCGAGAGTCACGCTGTAACGCAGACGGTCGCCGCAGCATTGAACGAGGGGAATGTCGATCGGTTCCTGGAGATCCGCCGTTTGGAGCTCGGCAAGCGGCTCGAGTCGAGCGCAGCTCGTCTTACCGAATGGGATACGTCTGATCGTCCGCCCCTTTCAGCGCTCGTTGTGAATGACGAGGAGTCCAATGCCTGAATCTCGGGAGCTCCACGTCCTCCTGGACGAATCACACGTCGGCGTGCTCCGCTACGAGCTGGAAGCAGTGCGCTTTCGACCATCTGACGAGTACATCGCGCTTCCCCACCGACCGGTGCTCGGGCAGGTTTTCGAGGACGATCTTGAAAGGGAGCACCGCGTCCGGAGTGGCCTTCCGCCGTGGTTCGCGAACCTGCTCCCTGAAGGCCCGCTTCGAACGCTCGTGGCTGGGGCGGCGGGCGTCCATCCGACGCGCGACTTCTTCCTCCTAGCGCATCTCGGCGAGGACCTACCTGGTGCCGTCCGCGTCGTGCCCGACGACCCAACCCTTCTTGTCGCAGCACAGCAGGAAAGCGGACGCGACGAGGTTCTCGAGGAACTGGCTCAGTCCGAGTTCGACTTCAAGTTTTCTCTCGCTGGCGTTCAGCTGAAGTTCTCAGTCTTAACGGAAGATCGAGGAGTGACAATCCCTGTCTCTGGCCGCCACGGCAACAGCATCGTCAAGCTGCCTGATGAGCGCCACGACGGCGTTCCGGAGAATGAATTCTCTATGATGACGTGGGCCAGCGCAGCTGGAATCGAGGTCCCCTCCTTCAGGCTGCTCGACACATCGATGATTGATGGGCTTCCTACCGAACTTGCGGACAAGTCAACACAGTCTTTCCTCATCACGCGTTTTGATAGAACAACGGGTGGTCGTATTCACATTGAGGACTTCGCACAAGTCTTGAATCGGCCCCCCACTCCCGAAGGCAAGTACGGAGGTGCGAACTACGAAACCGTCGCCCGAATCCTCTACGAGTTAGGTGGCATAGAGGATCTCAAGGAAATGGTTCGTCGTCTCGTCGCGATTGTTGCAATGGGTAACGGAGATGCGCATCTCAAAAACTGGTCGCTCATCTATCACGACGACATTACGGCCCACTTATCACCTGCGTATGACCTCGTGTCCACCGTGACGTACGTGCGCGGTGAGGAGACTCTCGCGCTCAATCTCGGCGGTTCCAGGTCGTTCAACGACGTTGGGCTTCATACCTTTCGGCGCATGGCCCGGAAGCTCGAACTTGCATCCGAGACTGATCTCGACGAGGTCGTGATCGAAGCTGTCGAGCGGCTCCAGACCAGCTGGCGCGACCTGCGAGATGCGCTACCGACAAAGGGCGCCGTGAAGACGGCGATCGATCTACGACTCTCGGAACTACCTTTAATGCAGATGAGGAGGTAAGTTCGTCTGCAGCAAGAATCGCGCGGATCTCCGCTTCTTGTTGGGTCGGGCCTCTTGGCTTGCCATGGACGGACGCGGGCGGCCCAGCGAGCGGAACCGATGACGTGACCGGGTGCACGGCGGGTGTGCGGCGAGTGTGACCTTCCTAAGCGTCTGAGTGGGGAGCAGCAGTCCGGATGCGTGGCGGTCGGGGTCGGCTCGGCGGGGTGACACCGCCGGCGTGGAGCAGCACCCCGGATAGTGGTTGAAGGTCCGGAACCCGTGGTTGTTCCGCTTGTCAATGGCCATCTCGAAGTCCCCGCTGGTGGCCAACGAAAGCCCCCACCTCGGAGATGCTCAGAACCGGCCTCTGTGAGCCCCGTAGAGGTCCTCGGCGAAGGGGCCGAGGGTTAGGGGTGCGGCCGATCCGAGCCTCAGGCGCTCTTCCTCGGTCGCCCACCTCCCTTCTGTCGGGCTTCCCGCATGCGGTAGCTCTCGCCCTCGGTGACGACCACC
>JAUJMG010000297.1 GCA_030446955.1 Thermomicrobiales bacterium | reverse complement strand
TGTTCAACACGCTCGCCGTCCTCGCTGAGACCTACCTATAGGGGAAGCGAGCAACGGGGGGTGTAACGAGGCGGGCTTCATCCGCGCAGCGACGCCACCGAGGAGGCTAACTTGGAGCTGGTCGAGATTCGGGATCTAGATGGCCCCAATATCTTCCTGCTTAAGCCGGCCATCAAGGTGGAGTTCGCCTGGTCGGACGTCGATGTCACGCCCGATCGACTAGTGGATCTTGCCCGCCGCGGCGCTCCGCTTGCCTCAAACGCGGCGCCGGGAGCCGGACTTGAGGGCCTCAGCCAGGTCGCCCGAGAGATCGTCGCTGCGCTGCACAGGCTGGCTGGCCTAGAGGTGCCAGAAATCGTCTCGAAACCCCTGGAGACTCCAGGGCGGATGGTGGTCGCTTACGCCTGGGAGCGACGAGCCTTGGCCCTCGGCGTAGCCAAGATTCTCGCCGGCCTCGTCACCGGGGAAGACCTAGAACCCGGTGCTACAGACCACCTGAAATCCCTGCTTTCAAATCCTCCAGACGAGCAAGACCGCCCCGGATTCCTGCGGGATTCCGAGCGCACCGTGCCCATCATCGCCACCACGGGAACCAACGGCAAAACGACCACAACCCGGTTGATCGTTCACATCCTCCGGCGGGCCGGCCGCCGCGTTGGCTGGTCATCCTCGACCGGAGTCTTTATCGAAGGAAACCAGGTCCTCGAAGGCGATTACACGGGGCCTACAGGCGCTCTCCGTGTACTTCAAGACCCTGAAGTGGACGTCGCCGTGCTGGAAACGGCTCGAGGCGGCATTCTCCTCCGGGGCCTCGCCTACGAAAGCAACGATGTCGGGGTTTTCACGAACATCAGCCCGGATCACCTCAACCTTCATGGCATTCGGACGGTCGAGGGACTGGCCGACGTGAAGGCGACGGTACTACGGGTCACTCGCGCCGATGGCTATGCCGTGCTCAACGCCGACGATCCTCTGGTCGTGGCGTTGAACGGCTCTCTCCGGGCCCGACCATTTCTCATCTCCCGCCAGCACGACAATCCTCACGTCGTGGCGCACCGGCAGCAAGGCGGCACAACGCTTATCGCCGACAATGGCGTCGTCTTGTTGACGATGAACGGAATCGAGACGAGGGTCCTCGACCTCGCGGAGATTCCGATGACCTTTGGAGGGCGAGCCGGGCACATGATCGAGAACGCTCTCTGCGGCGCGGCCGCCTGTCTCGGCCTCGGGCTATCTGTCGAACAGGTGGCGGAAGGCCTCGCCTCCTTCCGCAACTCTCCTGAGCAGAACATTGGCCGGCTGAACGTTTATGACATCAAGGGCGTGACGGTCATCGTCGACTATGCCCATAACGAGGCCGGGCTCAAGAACCTGCTGGAATTCGGTCGTGGTTATCGTCAGGCAGGCGGGCGACTCGTCAGCATCATCGGCACAGCTGGAGATCGCACGGACGACGCCCTTCGTGCCATTGGGACCATGGCCGCGAAGGCAAGCGATCGGGTAATCGTCAAACGTACCAGCAAATACCTGCGGGGCCGCCCAGCAGAGGAGATGGACCGCCTCTTTCAAGAGGGGATCCAGGGAGGCAATGGCGAGACGGCTCCGGTCGAGCCAAGCGAGCGTGACGCCCTCCGGGCCGCGCTGGCAGAGGCACGCCCGGGAGACGTGATCACCATGATGTGCATCGAGCAGGTGACGGAGGTCCAACGAGACCTGTCCGCGCTGGGAGCGCCGCTTTCCTAACGTACCGCAAGAGCAACGGCGCCTGGCAGCTGGTCACCGCATGGCGTCGCCGTTGCTCTGAGTCAACTCCTCCCAGACCTTGACGGGCTTGTCCACAAAAAGAACGACCAGGTCATTCTTTGAGGCGCGCTCGACCGCCTTCTTGCTCGCCTCCACCTCGTCGAGCACGATCGATACCCGAGAGGGATCCAGCCCGGCGCCGGTGACCGCATGCTGCAACTTCTCGGCGACCTCGCCGCGCGCCCGGCCGCGGGGGTTGTCGTCCTCCCGGATAACAATCTCGTCGAACGCCCGGCCAGCGATGGTACCGAACGCCTCCATGTCGTGGTCGCTCCGGTCGCCGGGCAGGGAGATCATCGCAATGGTGCGGTCCGCCTCCATCCGCCTGACGAAATCAGTCATTGCTTCTAGCCCGGCCACGTTGTGGCAATAGTCCATCAAGATGCGGCGCCCGTTCACCTCGAGCAGATTGAACCGGCCGGGAGTTTGGAAGAAGGTACTGGTAAAGCTTCGCAGCGCCTGGCGGATGTACTCAAGTTGGACATCACCGGCAAAGGCGGCGGCAGCGGCAGCCATGGCGTTCGCGATATTGACCCGAGCCCGTCCCTCGAATGTGGCGGGGATCTGGCTGGCGAGGAGAAGGCTGGTATCCCGCTTGTGCTCGATTAAGGTGATCATTTCACCCTGGCGGGTCTTCCGCAGGACAACGGCCTTCCCACGCTCCCTCACGTGGTCCCGGATGACCGGATTCTCCTCGTCCATGCTGAAGTAGATAATCTCGCCCCGTGCGCGGCTCGCCATCTCGACGGTCCACTGATTGTCAGCGTTCAACACGCTCGCGCCGTCTCGCAGCACCGATCCCGGCACGACCGCCTTCACGCGAGCCAGATCCGCGAGCGTATCAATGCCGCGGAGGCCGAGATGATCGCTGGTGACATTCGTCACGACAGCGATGTTGCACCGGTCGAAGCCAAGGCCGGAGCGGAGAATGCCACCCCGAGCGGTTTCCAGTACCGCGAAGTCGACGGCGGGGTTCTTGAGCACCATCTGGGCACTTGACGGCCCACTGGTATCGCCTGACATGATCTGCGTACCGTCAATGTAGATCCCGTCCGTCGTGGTCAAGCCGACGCGCCGGCCAGCCGTCTTCATGATGTGCGCAATCATGCGGGAGGTTGTCGTCTTCCCGTTGGTTCCAGTCACTGCCACGACTGGGATGCGGGACGGGCTGCCTCCGGGGAAAAGCATATCGATCACGGCACGTCCGACGTGGCGGGGGTGCCCCTCCGTCGGGTGGGTGTGCATCCGGAAGCCGGGGCCGGCGTTTACCTCCACAATCGCCCCGTTAGTCTGGCGGACCGAGAGTGAGATGTCGGATGTGACGAAGTCGATGCCCGCGACATCGAGGCCAACCACCATCGCAGCCTGCTGGGCAATTTGAACATTGTCGGGGTGGATGTCATCGGTGCGATCGATGGATGTGCCGCCGGTACTCATGTTACCGGTCAACTTCAGTTGAACGAACCGGTCTGCCTCCGGCACGTCTTCCAGGGCCAGTCCTTGTCGCTCCAGCACTTCCATCGTCTGGGAATCTACCGTGATGCGGGTCAGGATTTTTTCGTGGCCAACTCCGCGGCGCGGATCGGCGTTAGTCCGATCGATCAACTCCCGGACCGTGCTTCTGCCGTCCCCAACCACATGCGCGGGTACGCGTTCGGCAACCGCAACGACCTGCCGGTCCACGACCAGGATTCGATAATCCTTCCCGGTGATGAAGCTCTCAACAACAACGGTTCCGGCCCGGCTTTCAGCCAGCGCCACGCCGAAGAATTCTCGAACTTCTGCCTCGTCCCCCAGGTTGATGCAGACGCCCCGGCCGTGGTTGCCATCCAGGGGCTTCAGCACCACCGGGTAGCCGATGCGCGCCGCCGCCCGCACCGCCTCGTCCTCTGTCCGGACGACAGTTCCCCGCGGGACCGGAATTCCGACGTCCTGCAGGAGCCGGTTGGTCAACTCCTTGTTGGAGGCAATGTCTACGGCGATGTTTGGTGACGCGGACGTCACCGTAGCCCAGACCCGTTTCTGGTACTTGCCGTGGCCAAGCTGGACCAGAGAGCGACGGGGATCGAGCCGAAGAACGGGAATGCCCCGCCGCTCTGCCTCGCTGACGATGGCACCCGTGGAGGGTCCATAGGCGAGCCGCTCCGCAAGGCGGATGACGCGGTCTTCCATCTGTTGAACGAAGTCAAAGTCCGGTTCTTCACCATAGATCAGGTGGTTGAGCAGGCGGACTCCCAACTCACCTGCGGCAATCCCAACGTCTTCCTGCTGGAACTGGTAGACGACGTTGTAGACGCCACGCTCATCCGTGCTTCGCGTTTTGCCGCGGATCACCTCGGCCCCAGAGAGATTTTGTAACTCGAGCGCCACATGCTCCAGCACGTGCCCCATCCACGTGCCCTCGCGTATTCGCTGGAGAAATCCTCCCGGACGGCCCACGGAGCAGCCGTGGTCGTAGAGGGACGGGAGCAACTCCGTCAGGTGCTCGTAGAAACCAGGAATCTTATTAGTGGGCCGGTCCTCCAGCTCGCCGATATCAACGACGTGGTGGATCACCGGAACCCGAGCCCATACGCTCGGACCGCGAAAAACGGCAGTCCGACGAATCTTCAGCACGGTGCTTTCCCCTTCGCGCGTCAGGACCCGGGCTCGTCCCGTCCCACAGACCAAATAGACGGCCCTGCACCGTCTTTATCTCAGTTCATCCCCGACCGACGGTCTCCCCCACGTGGGTCCACGTCCGGCCAGGGGCGTTACAACCGAGCGGTTCTTCCCTTCCGTTGACACAAGCCTAACGATCGAGGAGGCGACGAGTCCGGAGATCAAATCTCCTCCCCGGCGTCAGAATGTGAAGAAGGGCGCCGCTGACGGTGATACCCCCGTGCCCCTTCACATCCGAGATGTCCGAGTACATCTCGCTTCCATCCACAATGGTGACGCTGTGTCGACCAATCACCTCTAAGGTTCCCTGGTGGTCGATGAGAGCCGCCGTGTCCTCGTCAACACCAAGGCCAATGAGACCGGGGTTCGAGGCGACAAGTGAAAGCAGGCGCCCAACCCGGTCGCGTTGGCGAAAATGCTGGTCAATAATGACGTCCGACACCAACCCGAACCCTGCCACCATGTGAGCCATCCGCTGCCGGGGCGTTCCGCCGCTGGCGCCAAAACCAACCATGTGGGAGGAAAGGATGGACGCGCCAGCACTCGTGCCCGCGATCACCGCCCCATCTGCATTTCGCTCGCGAACGATCTCGCTGGCTCGGGTGCCACCGATGATGGTTGAGAGGCGTAACTGGTTTCCACCCGTGAGAAAAACACCGGTCGCATCCTGTAGGAGGTTGATCGGTGCGTCACCGTTCGCGTCAGCGCGGTTGGCAATGAAGACGACCTCGGCGCTGTGGACCCCCATGCCGAGGAATAGGGCCTTGTAGCGCTCCCCCGCGGACTCAATCGACGAAGCGGTCGGCACAATCGCGATCCGGGCTTTCCGGCCTCCAGCGACCTGCACAAACGTCGACAGGATGATCTTGTCGTCGAGTTTGTCCTCCGCCCCTCCGATCGCCATGATCGGACCGCGATTCGCGGTCTCCGACGGGGCAAATTGGGTTTCCTCCGCGACAGCGGTGCCGGCTTGATCACCCATCTGGCCGAATGCCGCCTTCCATCCGCACCGGCCTGGCGGGCCGGTAGAGTGACGCAAAGTCCC
>JAUJMG010000296.1 GCA_030446955.1 Thermomicrobiales bacterium | reverse complement strand
TGGCGTAGGTGCCACAGCTGCAAACAGCCGTCGACGTAGACCCGCTCCCCTCGTGATAGCGATGGCCACAGACCACAGGACCACCGATGTCAACCATCATTCCGCTTCCCGGAGCACGTGGGTCTGGCACCATCTGGCTGCTCCACTGCTCGGAGGTGCACTCGAAGTAGCCCGGGCTGATTGGTCGGCGTGGATCGCCGCCACATCGAGGACACGGCACGTCTCGAAGATTACCCGTATATGCGCTCCTTTGGGACGCCCAGTGATTCAAGGGCACCTTGCTGTCCGGTGAGGTCTTGGCCGTCGGTCGATACGCGGGCGTAGCTGCTGGGCCTGGTGGCGGAGTGGGAGGACGAAGACCCAGACCGATGGCGCCGGCGCGCCCAGTTGGCCGTGGGCCCGAGGCGGGAGGCTGTCTCGCGCCTCGCCACGGCAGTACGAACGGCGGAGGCGGAGCCACCCGCCCAACCGGTGGCTCCTGACGGGCGCTACCAAGCTGGTGCCATTGGCGTGGGCGGTCGTCAGCGAGAAGAAGGCGCAGTCGTGAGCTTGGACATCGACGGCTGGGGCGTGGCCCACTCGGGGGCAGCCCTCCCCGTGGCGCCAAACCTCCACTTGTGGTGTTGTGTGAACATGGCAGGTGACAGCAAGGATCAGGGCGAGGTGGGTTCCATCGCAGCGGTGCACCCCCACGACTCGCAATCTTCGAGCGCCTCGGTCCTAATCGACGGCGAGGAGTTCGAGGTGTCGCCCGCACAAGCCTTCGTGTTCGGCCGTGTCGATGGAGAAGGGGTGGTGGGCCTCGACGCCGGCGACATGGGCATCTCGGCGGTGGCGGGATCGCTGGAGTCGGCCTGGGGGGTGTGGTGGGTGGTCAACCAGTCCACCAAGCGGGCCCTGATCCTCGAACACCCCACGGGCCCGGGCCAGTTCCGCCTCGCTCCCGGGCACCGCCACGCCCTCACCAGTGAACGAATGAGGGTGCTGGTGCCAGGCGCCATCTACACCCATGTGCTGGAGGTCGTGCTGCCGGGCGACTACGCCGAGGAGCTGCGGGGTGGCAACGCAAGGCTTACCACCGGGACGCTGACCGCGGCGGCGGTGGCGCTGAGCGATCGTGAGCGCGATGCCCTGGCGGCCCTATGCGCCGGCTACCTGCGGGCCTTCCCCCATCGCCGGGAGCACCCCCACACCTACGAGGAGGCCGCCAGGTTGCTCGGAGGCGATCCCTGGAACGCCGACAAGGTTCGCAAGGCCACCGAGCGGGTGAAGGACCGCTTCGCCAACAAGGGCGGACTCTACTTCGAGGGACCCCAGGCCAACTACGAGTTGGCCGCCCACCTCATATCCAGCGGCATCCTGAGTGGGGAGGACCTGGGTCGCTTGGCCGAGCGGCCACGCTCGTGAGCGCACCGTCATGAGCACAGAGTTCTGGGTCGGCCCTCGCAGCGAGCCGGACCGCATCCGCCTCGGCCCGGCGGTTGCCAGCGGGGCCGAGGGCGTGGTCTATCGGGGCTTCCTCGATCTGGCCAACGGAGTGGTCGAGGTGGCGGTCAAGATGCTCCAGCCCGGACACCTGGCCAACCTAGGCGAGTGGACCGCCCGCTGGCGCGAGCAGGTCGAGTTGCTCGAACAGGTGGAGGTCCCGGGCCTGGTAGCCGTGCGGGGCGGCTTCGTCGGCTCCCTCCCTCACCCCCTGGGCCACGCCGATGTGAGCACCGCCAGCTTGTACATGGTCATGGACTGGGTTCAGGGGGTGTCCCTGGACCGCTGGGCCCGCTCTGTGGAGGTCGCCGAGCCCGAGCAGCTGCTGATGGCGCTGGTCCCGGTGGCCGTAGCTCTGGACCTGTTGCACAGCGGAGCGGCCACCGCCGGGAGCCCGGTGGTCCACCGTGACGTCAAGCCCGCCAACATCCTCATCCGTCCCGGTGGCGACACCGTCCTGGTCGACGTGGGCAGTGTGCGGGGCCTCATCGACGAACCGGGGCGCTCAGGGGTGGTGGGAACGCCGGGCTACATCGCTCCGGAGGTCCGCGCCGACGCTCGTTACAGCCCTGCCGCTGACCGTTACTCCCTCGGGGCGGTGGCCTTCGCCCTGCTCACCAGCACAGAGCCTCCTCCCGAGGGCAACATCGAGGAGCTGGGTCGGCGACTTTCGGCGGCACCCTTGCTCCGGGGTCGCTCCGAGCTCGTCAACCACGTGCTGGCCATGCTGGACCCGCTGCCTGAACAGCGCCCCACCTGCCTGGCCAACTGGGTGGCCCAGCTACGCCGATCAAGCCTGGTGGCCCTGCCCGGGGAGGTGGCGCTTGCTCCTCGTGCGCCGGGACGCAACCCGGGGCACGGAGCGTTGTCCAACGCTGATGGCCGTAGCGTCCGGCCTCGGCGCTTGCGCACCCTCGTCACCGCCGGGGCAGTCCTCGTCGCCCTCGGCACCATCGGTGCTGTCGGCGCCAGCGTCACCCGACAGGACGAGCCTGAACGGGCCTCGAGCACCGAGGCATCGCTCCCTTCGTCAACTTCGTCTACGGCTGGGGCCACGACCGTCGCGTCGGGCCGAAGGTCCTCAGCACCGGAACTCGACCACATCACTATTGAGGGTGTGCGGATCGAGATTGGCGAACCACTACCGCAGGCGTCCCAATCGCTTCTCCGAACGAAGGAGGGCTTGGAAGGCCTCCTGAGCGAAGATGAGAAGAGCGACAGGGTGCTTCTCGAGTTCGTCGGCGACCCTTTCGTGACGATCGTCGTGCAGGACAACCTCGTCAACGGCATCGTGATCGAATCGGAGAGCACGTACTTCGATCAACCTGAGTTCGTCGCTGGCGCATCTGTCAGTGAAGTGGCTGCCCTCGTACCTGGGCTCCAGGAGGGGAACTTCTACCTGCGGGATTCCGTTCTAAAGGCATTCGGGAGCGGAAGTATCTATTTCGTCAGAGAGTACGACTGCAACGTAGAGATCCCTCAAGCCACGGATATCGTGTACGCGATCATACTAGTTACATCTGGCAACAATGAATCCGTTCCCAAGATCTACGGGGTCCAATGTCCCGACCGGATCTAAGTTAGGTAGTTCTCTCAAGGCGAAGAGCTGCACCCCTAGTCCTGGAATCATGGGGTCCGGGGTCTCGACGACCACTTCCCCCGGGTCGGGATCATCGTGTTGCGTCACACCGGGCTAAATATCGGTGAGATGCTCGACTACGGGTGGAGCCTCAGGCGGTCGAACCCCGCCCAAACGCGAAGGTCCCCTAATTGAGGGGAGGCCTCCCTCTTCAAATCGAGCGTGGCTAGGCGCAAGATCAGCTGCAACGGGCAGCCAGGTCGGCTTGCCGCACAAGGGAGGAACGACATGGGAGGACGAGCAAGTCAGTCACTCACGGCACGACGTAGGCGCAGGTACGTTGAGCGGCCGGTTGTAGCTATTGGTTTGGCCGTTGCAGCCATGACGGGAGCCTTCGTTGGCAACCTAACGCCAGCGAGCGCGGCGCTCAATGTACGGGTGGTAAACACCGATGGCGACGGTGTCTCTTCCCGAAACGCCCCGAGCGTCAACGCCCGCAATGGCTACGGAGCCCCAGAGGGTGCAGTGGTGACGACGGTTTGCTGGACCTGGGGAGACGCAGTTGGCCCCTACAGCAACCGGCTCTGGTGGCTGATCGCGTATTCCGGGCGCCAGTTTTACGCCGCAGACCGATACCTGTCGACGCCCAATGTGGCCAATCGACCCCCGCCTGGTGAACCTCAGTGTGGATCTCCCAGTCAGGGTTCGCCGCCGCCGCCTCCCCAAGGATCGAGCCCCTGCCTCCAGGGTGGATGTCCTGCTTCGCCCGCCTCCACAGGAAGTGCGTCGTCCCGGGCGATCAATTGGGCGCGAGCGCAGGTGGGAAGAACGGTGGCAGCGCCGTCTGACGCTGCGGCCTACCCGAACGCCAATTGGGCACCTGGTCCTCGGGGTGAGTGGTCCGGCGATTGCATCAAGTTTGTGCATAGGGCATACGCACTTGCGGGCGTCAACGTACCGCGAGGCAATGCTGCGGATGTATATCGGGTGTATCTGAACCAACGACGAATCCGTCAAGGAACGCCTCCCGCAGGAGCTTTGGTCTTCTGGGATACGGCCCGGCCGTATGGCCACGTGGCCCTGTCAGTCGGCGGCGGCCAGGTGATTGGCACTCGCGGCCTGGATGGCGATCACCGACCTATCCGGCAGTACAGCACAGGGGTGATCCCAAACTACCTTGGATGGGTGATGCCCTAGGACCAGTGCCACTCTCTCCTCCCAGGGAAGGGCTCCGGGATGTGCCTAGGACCCTTCTTCTATCCCTTCATACGCTACGTCGATGCCGCCAAGGCCGAGGCCACTACTGGAGCCTCACTGACGGCGATCCGATGGACTAGCCGGGCACCATGGGAGTCCCCCAACTACGGTTCTCGGCGCTCGCCTGAACGCCAGGGAGGGCCCCTCACGAAGATTGGCGCCTACCCGCTTGTGGTGGCCGGGTTCCCAGGCGGAGAGAAAGGCCCCACCTACCAGGTGGGGCCTTTTCTCGTGTTGGGTGACCGTCCATCACTCGGCCCGAGGTAAAGCGGTTGTTTAGACGATGACCTTGATCTTCTTGCGTGGCAACTCCTTTTGCCGTTTCCGGATTACACGGTAAGTCCGGCTCTCAGGCAAGACGGTTGCCGCTACCACGTCCCAACCTTCGGCACCGCTGCTATTGAGCCGTTCCGCCACGAAGTCCACGCCATCGCTCAGTTTGAAGTCGGCGACGTTGTATTCCCACTGATCCATCTGTCCCCCTTGGTCGAGTGCCCCGGAAGGTACCAACGGTGATCGACAGCCTCGGGGACCAACCAACACCTTCGGCCCCCATGCCCCAACGACTCCCCACCAGCCAAATCCTCGGCCCGCCGGGGTGACACCGCAGAGATGGCGTAGCGGCCCGCAGATCGAATCCTACGGCGCTGCGCCTAGACCGAAGATCGGCGCGCCGGGATCGCCGCCCAGCTTCTCGACGGCGCTGTTGATCACGTCGAACACGCCCATGACCGCCAACCGGCCCTCGGTAGGAACGTCGTCGCCAGCGTTGCCGTGTGCCGTACTCAGCTTCAGGTTCCACAGCGCCTGCAGGATCACGAATCGCTCGTTGTCGGTGAACATCGCACCAGTCTCGCCCGGTGCTGCGACGAGGGGTGGACCAACCAGCGCTAGCGGTACACGGTGACACAGGAATGGTGGTGCCGCTCGGCGCTCCGGGAATGAGTATCCGCGGCACCCGGGCCGGAAGCCCTAGGCTCTGTCCCATGCCTCGACCGGTTTCCTGCGGAGAGTGCGGTCGCACTCTTGACGATGACGAACCCCGTACGCCTTGCCCCAACTGCGGTTCTCTCCTTCGTCACATAGGTATCGGGCTTTCGGCTTCGGCTCCGGCTTCCGCTTCGGTTTCGGTTTCGGTTTCGGGCACGGGCGTGGTGAAGGCAAGTGGATCGCCGACTGGCACGGTAGAACCG
>JAUJMG010000295.1:1993-5555 GCA_030446955.1 Thermomicrobiales bacterium | reverse complement strand
CGCATACCTGCGATCCGTCTCTCCTTGCCACAGTGATCCGCGCCACCCTCATCCCGAGCAAGGGGCATAGCTCCTGCGGGCACGATGCGCTGAGCTCGGCGGAAAGAACCGGAGAGAAGGAGGACTTAGCTATGGGGTCGAACTCGCAGGGCCTGCCCAAGAAGCGGGCGACGTACCTGACACTCATGGGCGTCTTTGCCGGGCTATTCGGCGCAATCGTTGGGCAGGGAGGACCTAAGGGCAGGAAGCTAGAGTTGCGGACGATGGACCTCGTCCTGCTCGGCCTTTCCACCTACCGGGCCGGCCGGGTGATCGCCTACGACCAGGTGATGGAGCCACTCCGGGCGCCGCTAACCGAGAGCAGCGGGGAGGGAACGACGCCCAAGGGTTCGGGCGTGCAGGCCGCCCTTGGGGAACTCATCTCCTGCTCCACCTGCATCGGCACCTGGATCGCTGCCGTCCTGGTTTACGGCCTGCGTATCGCGCCGACTCCCACGCGGGCCTTTCTCGCCTTCATGAGCGCCAGCGGTATCGCCGAGATTCTTGACTACGCGGTCCAGGCCTTTGACGGAAGCACCAAGGCGGATCAGGCGAAGGCGAAGGAAGCCGAGGCGCGAACGGCACAGATCGGGCAGGCGTAGGGCATCTGCTCTCTGCACAGCACACCACCCCCGGCGAGATCCCCGGAGGTATCCCCGGGCCGGCAAGTCCCATCCGGCCTCGGCCCACTTCCGGCAAAGTCGGCCGCTCCGCAGGAGCGGGCCCGCACGACAGTACCAAAGGTGTGGGGCCTCAGATTAAGGTCGGCAAACCTGACACAGCGACAGTCGGGGTGCGCCGGTGGCGCGGCTCTTCGTCCATCGGTCCAGCTCGTCGATTTCCTCCGCGCAGATCTTGATGGAGTCCTTTGTCCAACGGAGACCGCCGGAAAGCCGTCCTAGGTGAGGACACGTGGCACGGTGAAGCATCAGATAGTCGGCGCGAGATACCCTGGTGGTGTTGACGATGGAGCCGCTCGGCTGTGCCTGCTGCCAGGGAGGAAAACCTGGTCGTCGTCGATGAAGATCCTCACCGCGCGCTCCTCCTTGTTGGCCAACATCACCCCCGCAGTTGACCTCAACCGGGTGCGCTGACGCCTCAACAGGCTGCTCATTGTACGAACGGGTGTCAGAGCCCGTGCTATCCTGTCACAGCATCCGGTGCAATGGGGGGCTCTCGTCGGCGTGGCGCTGATGAGGGTTGAGGGAGGTTGGGCGCTGATGAATGGGGATGGCCACGCGCCCCCGCGGCGTGTGCGTGAGGTTGCGACCACACGCCTGGACCGGCGGGTCGTTCTGAAAGCCGCTGCCGCGTTCGGGGCCATGAGCGTCGTCGGAGGGGCGGCCCAGGCCCAGCGCGCCGAGGCGCAGGATGGCCCGGAGAACTGGACCACTCGGGAAGGAACGTGGGTCGCGGCCGACAACGCCGCCGCGCTGAGCGCCAGCGGCGCGGCGCAGGTCCTCGCCAGCGACTTCCCCTTCTACGCCATCGGCGCCCACTGGGACGGTGAGGTCGGCACCTGGCCGGTGATCGAGCTGAGCGTCAGTCCCGACGGCGTGACCTACGGCGAGCCGTTCTACCTGGCAGCGTCGACGGAGGACGCCGGGCAGCCGGAGCGGGACGGCCGCCTCTTCACCCCGCTCGTCTTCACGGAGGGCGTAAGCTTCGTCCAGTACCGGACGCTCAACATCGACGGCGCGCCCGGCGAGGTCGCGGGCCTGGCCTTCACCTACATCGACGCCACGAACGGGCCGTGGCAGGGCGACGTGGCGCGGGTATCGCTCGCCGCGGCGGACCCCTCCACCCCGCCGCCAATCATCTCCCGCGCCGAGTGGGGCGCGGACGAGGCCTACCGCTACGCCTCCTACGGCGAAATCTGGCCCCCTGAGTACGCGGCCGTCGAGAAGGTCATCATCCACCACACGGAGACGCCGAACTCCCAGGACCCGGTGGTAGCGATGCGCTCCATCTACTACTACCACGCGGTGACGCGGGGCTGGGGTGACATCGGGTACAACTACCTGGTCGACCGGTTCGGCAACATCTACGAGGGGCGCGCCGGCGGCCAGAACGTGATCGGCGGCCACGCCTACCAGTTCGCCATCGGCAGCTCAGGCGTCGGCACTATCGGCAACTTCGCCCTTCAAGACGTTTCCGCGGAAGCGCAGGCCGGCATCGTCGCCATCACGGCCTGGGTCGGTCGGGATCTGGATCCGCTCGGCACCTCGGACTTCCACGAGGCGCCGGATCTGCCAACCATCTGCGGCCACCGGGACGTGAATCAGAGCACCTGCCCGGGTGACCTCCTCTACGACGACCTGCCCACCATCCGTCAGTACGTCGCCCAGGTGCTGAGTGGCGATCCCTCCGGGCCACCGGGCGGCCTCGTGATTGGGGACACCGTCAAGGTGGACGCGGATGGCCTCAGCCTGCGCTCTGCCCCGAGCACGACCGCCGGTCTCATCGCCACCCTGCCCTACGGCACCACAGGCGTGGTGGTGGACGGCCCCCAGAGCGGGGAAGGGGTCAACTGGTACCGGATCCAGACCTCGCTTGGCACGGGGTGGGCCAGCGCCGAGTTCCTCGTGCTTGCCCCGCCCGCCCCACCTCCGGGCGGAGATTTCGGGTTCGGGGACAACGTCGTGACGACTCAATCGGTCAATCTTCGCTCCTCCCCAAGCACCAGCGCGGGCGTGATTACCACACTCGCAAGTGGCACCCAGGCATCGATCGTGGATGGACCTCGCGCCCTCGAAGGCTACGACTGGTATCAGGTCCGCACGGCATCCGGCACCGACGGCTGGTTGGTCAGCGCCTATCTGCGCCTGGCCGACACCACCCCGACGCCGACCGATCCGAAGTTCGCGGTCGGTGATTTCGTCAAGACCAACTCGTCCGGCGTGGCGCTCCGGGCCCGGCCCGGGCTGGCGAACTCGATCATCGCGACGATGCCACTCGGCACCCAACTCGAGATCACGGGCGAGCCAACGGTGACCAACTCTTATGTCTGGTACGGCGTCTACGCCACCGGCTACGGCGGTGGATGGACCGTCGAGGACTACCTGACACTGATCACCTCCCCACCACCGCCAACGAGTGGCATTGCCGTTGACGACACGGTGGCCGTCGATACGGATTCCCTGAACATGAGGTCGGGCGCCGGCACCTCCGCTTCGGTCATCGCCGTCCTGCCTTTTGACACGCGGGGTACGGTGATCGGTGGACCACAAACGGCGAGCGGCTACACCTGGTGGCAACTCCAGACCAGCCAGGGCACGGGTTGGTGCGCTGGTTCCTTCCTCCGCGAGATCAGCGGTGGTACTCAGCCGCCTCCACCACCCCCGCCCGCCGAGGGCATTGCGGTCGGTGACACCGTCGCCGTCGACACGGACGCCTTGAATATGCGCTCCAGTCCCGGCACCTCGGCCTCGGTCATCGCGGTGCTCTCGCGCGGGACCCAAGGGAAGGTCGTGGGCGGGCCGCAGTCCGCGAGCGGCTACACCTGGTGGCAGATCCAGACGAG
>JAUJMG010000295.1:0-1893 GCA_030446955.1 Thermomicrobiales bacterium | reverse complement strand
CAGACGAGCCGCGGCACCGGTTGGTGCGCCAGCAGCTTCCTGGCTGAGGTTTAACAGTACAGGGCCGGCCGCTCGAGGATCATCACTCTGAGTGGCCGGCCGTTCCCTCGCCAATTTGGCGGCGCCAGCCCACGAGCACGTCTGTTCACGCTCGGGCACATCGGTACGCACTGGCGGTGAAGGACGCTTGAGTTGCTCTCCCCACGATGTGGGCGCTCTGAGAGGGGTAGTATTCCTCTCCTCCAGACGTCGCTCAGTCCCCGTTGATCTCCACGCCTTGCCACCTGCGACGCGCCTGATGCGCTCCTTGATGGTCTCGATTTCGTCTCGGTCGTACTTGGCGGCGCCATCTTCGTGGTTACAGGACAGAGCGCAATATAGCCCTCCTCGCAACCGTTACTGACCGTAGCGATGAGTCGGCAGCACATGAGGGGGTCTATATCGAGCCGCTTCTCCGAGCACGGTCACACTCATCCAGGCGACGAGGGAGCCAGGTTCACGATCACCGCGTCCGCGGTGATCGTGAAGTACGGGCCGGTGATTGGACCGACGGGACCCGCCGTCTAAGCCGTGCCTGCAAACCTAGCCGCAGAGAATCCCTTCCGGTTTCATTAGATATACTGGCTGATCCGGAGAAGACACCGTAGGACACGGGATGAGAGGAGGACGGTCTGTGGCTGAAGAGCCTCGCCTTGAGCAAATGCCGCTTGCCGGCGTACGCGTTCTCGATTTGGGGCGCCACCTTGCTGGACCGACATGCGGAATGCTCCTCGGCGACCTGGGTGCCGACGTCATCAAGATTGAGAAGCCGGGATCTGGTGAGGATGGCCGCTCATCCGGCCCGCCCTTCTTCGATGGCGTGAGCGCTTTCTTCCTCTCGGCCAACCGCAACAAGCGCTCCGTCACGCTGGATATCAAGCAGGCCGAGGGCCAGGACCTCTTCTGCCGCCTAGCCGATACCGCCGATGTCATCATCGAGAACTTTCGGCCCGGGGTTATGGACGCCCTTGGCATTGGCTACGAGGTGATGCGGGAGCGCAATCCACGCATCATCTACTGCTCGATCTCCGGCTTTGGGGTCGATGGCCCCTTCGCCGACCGACCCGGTCTCGACCAGATCATCCAGGGCTTCTCAGGGCTGATGAGCGTGACCGGATTCGAAGGCGGCGAGCCAGTCCGCGTCGGCATCCCCATCGCCGACTTGCTGACTGGGCTGTACGGCGCTTACGGCATCCTCGCCGCCCTCCAGGCGCGCGAGCGAACCGGCCGCGGGCAGGTGGTAAGCACGTCGCTGCTCGAGAGTATGGTCGGGACACTCGGCTTCCAAGCAGTGCGGTACCTGAACGGCGCCGGCGCGCCGCCACCGGCCGGCAATCATCACCCAATCAATGCGCCCTACGGCGTGTTCAGGGCACGTGATGGCTACATCACGCTCGGTGCGACCGGCGACAAGCGCTGGACAAAGCTGTGCGAAATCCTGGATGTCCGCGAGTGGCTCGACGATCCTCGTTTCAAGACCAACGGCGCCCGGTACGACAATCGTCTTCTCCTGGCCGACCTTATCAGCGAAAAACTCCAGGCGCACACGGTTGAGGAATGGGAGCAAATCCTGAACCAGCAGGGCATCCCGGCTGGCCCCGTCTACCAGATGGACCAGAGCCTGGACCACCCCCAAGTCCGGCACCGCGAGATGGTAGTGGAGCGCGAACACCCCGTGATGGGAACGGTTCGCCTGCTCGGCCTGCCGGTCAAGTTAAGCGAGACTCCGGGCGACGTGTACCGTGTCCCGCCAGCCCTCGGCGAGGATACAGACGCGGTGCTCCGGGAGATCGGCCTGGGTGACGACGAATTGAACCGACTGCGAGAGCAAAACATCATCGGCACGTAGTCGTC
>JAUJMG010000294.1 GCA_030446955.1 Thermomicrobiales bacterium | reverse complement strand
GCCTCGCGATCCTCGTAGCGGGCCAGGACGAAGAGGAACGAGGAGAGCCGGTTCAGATAGCGCAGGATCTGGGGGTTGGCAAGCTGCCCGGCGTGGGCCAGGGCAACCGCCTCCCGCTCGGCCCGGCGCGCCACCGCCCGCGCAACATCCAGCGCCGCGCCCGGCACGGTGTCACCGGGCAGGATGAACCGCGGCGGCAGCTCCACCTCCTCGGCGAGCGCGTTGGTGATCTCGCCCAGGCGATCCACCCGGTCCTCGCTCAGGGCAAGGCTGGCGGGACGCAGCTCGTCGGTGAAGGCCAGCTCGGCCATCACCTGGTAGAGATCGCGCTGGACCTCGACCAGCAGCTCCTTCGCCCGCTCGCTGGTCGCCAGCGCTCGCCCCAGGCCCAGGGCGGAAGTCGTCTCGTCCAGCGCGCCGAGCGTCTCGATCCGCGGGTCGTCCTTGCCGACGCGCCCACCGAGCAGATCCGTGGTTCCCTGGTCGCCCTTCCCGGTGTACAGCCGCATCGCTCCGTCCTTCCCCTCTGGTGCCGCGTCCCGCCGCCGGATACCGTATCCGGCCGACCCACGTGACTCCCTAATCCCGACCGGCATCGTGCCACAAACCCGGGGCTCAGACCGTGTCGAGGCGACCGAACAGGGCCAGCCCCGGCTCCCAACGGAGCCTTCCGCGGAGTCGGGCGATCAGAGGGCTGTGGTAGCATTGGTGGCCGAACGTCGCTTAGATACAAGCGCGGCGCCAGGACGAAGGCCGGTCGAGCCGGCGACCCGTCGGAAGACCGTGCGGGGCAGGGAAACGGGGCGGGTCCGATGGTGGCGGCGCGCTGGCAACAGACCGGAGCCAAGCGGGCGGCGCCCGAGGTTCCGGCCGAGACGGAGCCGATCCGGGTCGGCGTGATCGGAACTGGCTTCGGTGCCGCCGTCCACATCCCCGCCCTCAAGCATCTGCCTGAGTTCGAGGTCGCCGCGGTCTGTTCCCGCCGGGCCGCCCGGGCACGCGCCGTCGCTGCCGACCACGACATTCCCACCGCCTGCACCGATTTCCGCGAGATGGTCAGCAATCACGAGATCGACGCGGTCGTCGTCGCCGCGCCGCCCTACCTCCACCACCAGATGACCCTCGCGGCGCTGGAGGCCGGCAAGCACGTCCTCTGCGAGAAGCCGATGGCTCGCAACCTGGCCGAGGCACGGGACATGGTCAAGATGGCTGAGCGCGTCGGCGTGGCGGCCATGGTCAACCACGAGTTTCGGTTTTTGCCGCTGCGCTCTCGGATCAAGGAGTTGGTCGACGAGGGATACCTCGGTGAGCCGCACGCCGCCACCCTGACCGTCTTCCGTTCTAGCCTGTCGGACCCGCTCGGTCGCCCCTTCGGCTGGCTGATGGAGCACGACAAGGCCGGCGGGATGCTGGGGGCGACCGGGTCCCACCACATCGACGCGCTGCGCTGGTGGTTCGGCGAGATCACCGCTGTGGCCGGCGCGACCGCGACGATGGTCAAGAAGCGCCGCCTGCCTGAGTCGGCCGCGATGGCGACGGTCGATGCGGACGACAACTTCGCCTTCGTCTTGCGTTTCGCCAACGGCGCGCTCGCCACCGTCCACGTCACCGCCACTGCCCCGGTCGATGCCGCGGAGGAGATCGTCCTCTCCGGCTCCGAGGGGATGCTGATGGCCCACGGCGATGGTGGCCTCTATGGTGCCCGACGTGGCGAGGGGCAGTTGGCCGAGTTGCCGCTGCCAGACTGGCTGGACGGCGATGGACTCGACGTGTCCTTTGGCCATTCCCTTGTCCGGCCGACGATCAGGCTCCTCAAGGAGTGGGTGCGGGCCATCCGCACGGGTGAACCGGCGTCCCCCTCCTTCGCCGACGGGGTCCGGGTCCAGGAGGTGCTGGACGGCGTGGTTCGTTCAGGCAAGCAGGGCCGATGGATTGATACCAGCGGTGTTCGCTGGCCGGTCTCAGCACGATAGGTCGTGCTGTCACCGGTCAAACCCGACGTGCTGGCCTCCGTCCTCCGTGCACGTCGGGAATCCTGCGTTCACGCTCGTCGGATCGATCGGGGCCGCGGCGCCAACCGGCTTGCGATAATGCTGGTCATCAACTGCTCGCCGTTGCACCGGCCCATCCGGCCGGGATGCCGCCGGCGTCTGATGTCGTCGCGAGCGCAGCCCGCGCTGTTGTTCGCAGAAGGAGCCGACCATGACCGGGACCGCCGCTCGCGCCGAAACCATCCTTTCCCTAGATGAGGTCCTGGACACCCCGTGCCTGATCGTGGATGAAGAGATCATGCGGCGCAACATCGCCGAGATGGCGGCCTTTGCCAGCAGTGTCGGGGTGGCGCTGCGGCCCCACATCAAGACCCACAAGACGCCGCAGATCGCCCGCCTGCAACTCGCCGCCGGCGCCGTCGGCGCCACCTGCGCGAAGATCGGCGAGGCCGAGGTGATGGTCGAGCAGGGTGGCGTCGAGGATGTCCTGCTGGCCTACCCGACGGTGGGCGAGCCGAAGATCCGCCGCCTCCTGGCGCTGATGGAGCGGGCCCGGGTCGTCGTCGCGCTCGACTCCCGCGAGGCCGCCGAGGCCCTCTCGCGGGCGATGGCTGCCGAGGACCGCGTGCTCGACGTCTACGTGGAGGTCAACACCGGGCAGGATCGAGCCGGGGCGCGGGCCGGGGAGGAAGCAACCGGCCTGGCCCTGGACCTCGCGCGCCTGCCCGGCTTGCGGGTGGTGGGCGTGATGACTCACGAAGGGCAGGCCAACGCGGCCTCCCCTGAGCAGATCGAGGCGACCGCCTTAGCTGCCGGCCGGGCGCTGGTTGAGACGGCGGAGGCGGTGCGCGCCGGGGGCGCGGACGTCTCCGCTGTCAGCGTCGGGTCCACTCCAGCGGCGACCTACACCCCCACCGTTCCCGGCGTGACGGAGATGCGGCCCGGCACCTACGTCTTCAACGACAACACCGCCTTCCGCTACGGCCGCCTCGGCCCGAACGATTGCGCGCTGCGGATTCTGGCGACCGTCGTTAGTCGTCCGGCGCCGGACCGCGCCGTCATCGACGCCGGCAGCAAGACCCTGGCGATGGACAGAAGTCTGGCCCATCCCGGTCACGGCTACGTCGTCGGCCACCCCCAGGCGGAGATCGCCCGCCTCAGCGAGGAGCACGGCGTCGTCCTGCTGCCGGAGGGCGAGGATCGGGAATCCTTCCGGGTGGGGGATCGGGTCGAGATTATCCCCAACCACGTCTGCCCGACCGTCAACCTCCAGGACCAGCTCTTCCTCGTCCGCGACGGCCGCCTCGCCGATGTCTGGGATGTCGCGGCCCGCGGCAAGGTGCGATAAACGACGACTGGCCGATGTCCCTGGAGCGACCCACCCCTACGTCTGTCGGCTCCGTCGCTCGCTGGACGGCGGCCCCGTTTGAGCCCGTTGCGCTGCTGTCGGAGCTGGAGCGGATTGCCAAGGACTCCCTTTGGCACGGGTTCGACCCGCGGTGCACCCCGCTCGCTGTGTACGACGGGACCTCGACCTTTCTCTTTGCCCACCGGGCGTTGCCGAACGACTTTGTGGCGTGGGATGGCTATCCCGGCACGGCTCTCTTTCCGGGACGCCACCCGTCGCTCGTTGCCAATCGCACTGCCGAGATCGATGGCGTGCTGACGGCAACCGTCGATCTCACGGGTTAGATGGCGTGGACCCCAACAGAGGCGGCCGCGCTCGTTGTTCACGAGTCGTTCCACGTCTTTCAGCGGAGCGCCATCCGGAATGGGGCGCCAACGAGGTCGACCTTTTTCTCTACCCCGTCGAGGATGCCAGCCTGCTCGCGCTGCGCTTCTTGGAGGACGGAGCACTGCGCCGCGCCCTGGAGGCCTAAGACGACGCCGAGGCGGCGCGCTGGGCGGCAGTTGCCCTGGATCTCCGGCAGGAGCGGTTCGCCCTCCTGCCCGGCGAAGCGGTGACGTATGAGCGGGCGGCGGACCTGCACGAAGGGCTGGCTCGCTACGTCGAGTGGCGGGTAGCGCCGGGGAGCCCGGCCCATCTCTTGCCAGAGGACGGCTTTGAGCCGGATGCGATTCGCCTCCGCTCGTATGCCACGGGTGCTTCGTTGGCGTTGCTGCTGGATCGATTGACACCCGGCTGGCAGGAAAAGGTTGAAAGCGGAGCGGCGCAGGCACTGGACGACCTACTTCGAGCGCGGCTGACTGGCCAGCGCTCAGGATGTCGCGATGTATCGATGCCGGAGCGGGAGGCCGCCCAGACGCGAGCTGTCGCAGACATCGCGACGCTGCGTCAGCGGCGGGCAGGGCGGCGCGACGCCTTCCTTGCGCTCCCAGGGTGGCATTTGATCGTCGAGATCGACGCCGGAGAGCCGCTCTGGCCCCGCGGCTTCGACCTGATGAACGTCGAGCGCCTTGGTCCCGGGGAGGTGCTGCACTCCCGCTACCTTGCCCTCGGGAACGCGACCGGGAAGCTGGAGCAGCTTGATCGCTCCTGTCTCACGGTCGCCGCGGGAGACCATCCACTGTTCACGGGCGTTCGGCAGGTGACGATCGCTGGCTTGGACTCTTCGCCCAGCGTGACGGAGAGCGACGGCACGGTCCGCTGGCATTTCACAGGGTGCCGAGGTGGGTTCCACAAAGCTCGTCTCGATCGACGCCACCGCGCCACCGTCATCCTCGTCGACGCCAACCCCTGAGTCAGCTTGAGCAACGGCGACAGTGCGACATGGCCAACCCCAAGACGTTCTCGCATCACTGTAGCCTGACGTCACTCTGGACCGGCCATCGAAGGCCCATCCGGCACGACCCTTGCGCCCACAACCGGGACGGTATGCCCTTCGGGGCTGGCTCTCATCCGGGCCGAGTGGCTGGTGACTAGCGCGAGCCCCAAGATTTCGGCCGCCCTGGTCGGACTTCTGAAGGCACAACACACGGGGACGCAGGTTCATGGGCAGGGCAGCAGGATCCGGATCATCCGCATTGGCGGACCGGATGGCGAGGACAGCGGATTGAGGCGGGTACTGTCTCTTGCCAGCTGGATGGTCGACCACCTTTGGCGGCGTGGTCACTCTCTTCTCGGACCAAGTCTCCGCGGCGCCGGTCCCATGGATGATCGAGGCGGCTGGAGCATTCCCCGGTGAGCGCCGTTCAGCCGGGACGGGCAGGATGGCCCGTTCTGCCGCGGGGCTGGGACGCCTTTCCGCGCCGGGTGCTGGTCGTCGTTGCAGCGTTCGCGCTCGCGTTCGCCGTCGATGTCCTGACGGAGCGGCGGTGGAGCTCCGTCTGGGGCAGCGGCGCCATCCTCGTCTCGCTGCTGGCGCTCGTGCCGCGGCTTCGGGCGCTCGTCCGCCCCGTTGGGGCCTACGCGGCGATCTGGCTGGTCTTCAACCTGCTCCGGGCGCGCGCCGACGACCTCGGTTGGGGCCTGGCGTCCGCCGACCTCGTGCCGCGGCTGGAAGCGAGGCTGTTCGGCGGCCGGCTGCCGACCGCCGTCCTCCAACGGGCGCTGTTCGACCCGGCGGCGATCCACGCGCCCGATGTGCTCCTAACCGCCGTCCACCTCTCCTAC
>JAUJMG010000293.1 GCA_030446955.1 Thermomicrobiales bacterium | reverse complement strand
CAACTCGCCGCTCCTGCCGTCGAGAGCGCGGGACTTGAGCAGGAGATTCGTGTCGGGTGTCATGAGTGCTTCATCCGAGCGAACTCCTCCACGCGAACCGGCCGATTATCCCGGCGCGCCACCTCGGCGGCATAGGCGAGCACCATCGCCGCCCGCCCGTCCTCGCCTGTAACCTCCGGCGGTTCGCGGGTGATGCAGCCGTCGATGAAGGCGTGCAACTCGTCCTCGTACGCCTGGGCAAATCGGTCCAGGAACCAGGTGACGTGATCGCTTTTCACCCCGTCCTGCGAGAGGTGGAGCACGGGTGTTTCCCGCCTGTAACCGACGAAGGTCGCGCCTTCACTGCCAAAGACCTCAGTACGAACGTCGTAGCCAAAGCCGGAACGACGGCTGTTGTCGATCACTGCCAGAGAGCCCCCGACGAAGCGCAGCGTGACGACGCTGGTGTCAATATCATCCAGTTCGGCGAACAGAGGGTCGACGAGGGCTGAGCCCATGGCGTACACCTCTTCGACCTCCGCGCCCATCAGCCAACGGACCGTGTCGAAGTTGTGGATGGTCATGTCGCGGAAGAGGCCCCCGCAGCCGGCGATGTACTCCCGCGAGGCGGGAGCAGGATCGCGCATGGTGTCGCGAAGCGACTCGATGCGGCCCAGTGTCCCGGACTCAATCATCTCCTTCGCTCGCCGGTAGCCTTTGTCAAACCGGCGTTGAAAGCCGATCTGGAGGCGAACACCGGAGCGCTTCACCGCCTCCAAGGCGGCGTCAGTCGCGGCCAAATCCAAGGCAATCGGCTTCTCGCAGAAAACATCCTTGCCAGCTTCCGCAGCGGCAATGATGTAGGGGGCGTGGGTCTCGGTGCTGGAGGCGATGACGACGGCATCGATGCTGGGATCGGCGAAGAGGGACGCAGCGTCGGTCGTCCAGCGCTCCAGACGGACGGTGGCAGCGGTAGAGCGGGCGGCCTCGGGGATTGCGTCTGCGACAGCGACCAGATCTGCCCGGGGTACTCGTGTGGCAAGAGTGCGGGCATGACGCAGGCCGATGCGGCCCGCCCCAATCAGCGCGACCCGAACTCGCTCCGGCATGATGCTCTCCAACGTCACGTCAATGTCTGATGGCGGCGGTTAGTATGTGCCTTCTCGGCCGAGGCGTGGGCGGCCGGTCCGCACGGCTGGAGCAGGACCGATGGGACGTCTTGGCGCCCTCATCCTGGGGACTGGAGCAGCTCATGGGCCGCTGCCGCGACGTGCCCCGGAGTGAGGCCGTATTTCTCCAGGAGAGCATCGTTTGGTCCGGATTCGCCGTAGACATCTTGCCATCCGACGCGACGCATGGGAGTGGGGCGGTGCTCGGCCAGAGTTTCCGCGACCGCGCTTCCCAGCCCTCCAATGACCGAATAATCCTCCGCTGTGACGATGCCTCCGGTGCGGTCCGCCAGCTGGATGATCGCGTGGAGATCGAGCGGTTTGAGCGTGGGAAGGTGGAGCACCGCCGCGTCTACCCCTTCTGTGGCCAACAACTCCGCTGCCTCCAGCACACGGAGCGTCTGCACGCCCGTTCCGATCAGCCCAACGTCCCGTCCCTCACGCAGGAGGACGGCGCGGCCGAGTTGGAAACGGTGATCGGGAGGAAAGATCGTCGGGCTCGGATCCCGAGTGAGACGGAGATACACAGGCTCGGTCATCTCCATCATCGCGTCCATGGCCCCGCGAAGCTCCACCGCATCGGCGGGCGCAATGGTGACGACGCCGGGCATGGAGCGGAAGACGGCGAGATCTTGGACAGCCTGGTGCGTTTTTCCTGTCTTGCCGGTGAGGATGCCGCTATAGCTCCCGCAGAGCTTGACGTTCAACCCAGGCTGGGCCACGACGACGCGAATCTGATCCAGAGCCCGCTTGGCGAGAAAGGCGGCGAAGGTGCTGATCCAGGGGACATAGCCGACGGTGGCCAGCCCAGCAGCGATGCCGATCATGTTCTGCTCCGCGATGCCCATCTCTAGGAAGCGGTCCGGGTACGCGGCGGCAAAGATATCGGCGCGAGTGGAGTTGGCAAGGTCACCATCAAGGACCAGCAGGTCGGAATACCGGTGGGCCAGGTCCACGAGGCATTGGCCCCATGTCTCGCGCATGGCCACCGGCTTACCCATGCTTATGGGAGAAACAAGTGTGGTCGCGTCGATCACCTCACGCCTCCGGGTTTGGATGGGAGACCGTGGCGTTCAACTCGGCCAGGGCCTGTTGCAGCTCGGCGTCAGTCGGCACTTTGGCGTGCCAGTTGAAATCGCCTTCCATGAAGGAGACGCCCTTGCCCTTGACCGTGTGGGCGAGGACCAGCGTTGGCTGCCCTCGGTGGGTCATCGCCTCGTCGAATGCAGCGCGAATGCTCTTGTGGTCATGCCCGTCGCATTCAACCACGTGCCACCCAAAGGCGGAGAACTTAGCGGCCGGGTCGTCAATGGGGCGGTTACGGGTGAACCCGCCCGCCTGCGGCCAGCCGAACTGGGGAAGACCGTTGAAGTCGAGGATGGCGATGAGGTTGTCAAGTTCGTAGCGAGCGGCCGTGAAGGCCGCCTCCCAAATCTGCCCCTCCTGGATCTCTCCATCGCCGAGCATTACCCAAGTGCGAAACGGCAGGTTGCGGAGCTGGGCGCCCAGCGCCATACCGACACCGGGCGAGAGGCCCTGCCCGAGGGACCCAGTGGACATGTCCAGCCCGGGTAGCTTCGTCATATCCGGATGACCCTGAAGACGGGAGTCGATCTGATCGAACGTGTCGAGTTCCTCGACTGGGAAGAAGCCGCGCATCGCGAGGACGGCGTAGAGCCCAATCGAGGAGTGGCCTTTGCTCAGGATGAAGCGGTCCCGCTGCGGCCAGTCGGGCTGACTCGGGTCGATCCGGAGGACGTCGAAGTAGAGCGAGATAAGGAGGTCGGCGGCTGAGAGCGGCCCGCCGAGGTGGCCGGCCCCGGCGCGATGGACGTAGCGGACGATCAACCGTCTCGCCTCGGCGCTCAACGCGGTCAACTCAGGGATGGAACGCCGCCCTTCGTCGCTCGGGAAAGCAATCTTACGTTCGGCTCGCATCGTCATCCCGTCTGCTCACTTCCGGATCATCATGGCCTCGTGGAAGCCGGCTCGCTTTAAATGCCGCAAAGCTCGCGCAAGTAGCGCCGGCTGGCCGCCGCGCTTTCGCTGGGAGGACGAGCGCTGGTGTCCTGCTCGACGACAATCCACCCAGCGTACCCCGCCGTGCGAAGCGTATCGACGACCAGCGGAATATCCACGAAGCCGTCACCAAACTCGCAAAAGATGCAGTGGCGGAGTGCTTCAAGAAAGCTCCATCCCTGCTCCCGAGCTTCCGCCAGCGCTGTCGGGCAGACATCTTTGAGATGGAGGTAGCCGATGCGGTCATGATGCGCGGCCACAAAAGCAGTCGGGTCACCACCGCCATAAGCGTAATGACCGGTGTCAAAGCAGAGGTCGATGGTCGCGGGCTCCAACCAGCTCAACAGGCGGTCAAGCTCGGATGGCGTCTCAACGAAGGTACCGACGTGGTTGTGATAGTGAGTGCGAATGCCCCAGCCCGCTGCTTGCCGCGCCACCGACGTGACGTTACGCGCGAGCCGCCGCCACTCGTCCTCTTTCAGTCCCGCACTGCCATCTGGTGGAACGTGGCCGGCGAGCGCAACGCGCTCCGGCGTCAACGCGTCGGCAACGATGAGGTCGACACAACCTACTGCCGCGAGCGTAGCAAGGAGACGTTCAAGGTCAGCCCGCTCGCTTTCTAGCCGGTCGTCATTCCGGAGGTGTAGCCACTGGTAGGCGCCGGAAAGACGGAGGCCACGAGGAGCAAGAGCGGCCTGCAGTTCTGCGGGGTCCGATGGGAACTCCGCCCCAAACTCCGTTCCCGCATATCCTGCCTCGACCATCTCATCCAGGATCGCAGGGAACGGGACAGGGGCTCGCCAGTCGGGGAGATCACCGTTGTTCCAGTTGTTGGGGGCAGTGCCGACACAGGACATGGCGCCTGGGAGCGACACGGTGAAGGTCCCCGTGGTGGGGTTGTGCGCGAGGCTTTTGTCCACGGCGATGCTCCGCGCCTTGTTGGTACGACGGCGCCATCCTACGTGGGGTCACGAACCGTGTCAAACAGCTGTACGCGCAACTTGCGACGCCCCTTGCAGAATGGAGGGCTGATGCCTGCTCCGGGGGGCATGGGTTCGAGCGCTAGGGACGAGGAGTGACCGAAGCTTCCCAAGCGCCGGTGAGATGGTCACGGGAGTATTGCTCTGCCGGAGCGGCGGGCGATGGCTCTGCTCAACGGTGGCACGATCCCAGGTGAAGAAGACAAGGGCATCTTTACCTTCACCCCGGTCCTGATTCGTCGAGCTCGTATCGTAGGCGCCGAAGGGAGTCCTGCCTTCATTCGCTTAACCGCGTTTGCCAGGATTGAGGCCGAGTTCGATGAGCGGGCGCACCAAGTCGTTAGGTGCGTGGCTGCAATGGTGGACGCGCGTCCGCTCGGCGACCCGCCTGCTCCACCCGCTGTGGGAGGGGCAGATCGTGTGGCTCACCCCGTTCCTAGCTACCCGGAGGCGGCGCGCTTCGCGAGGAGCCTCTGCCTCTCCCTGGACTACGTCACCGACGTTTGGCATCCGGTCTATGCTGAATGAGCTGCCATATGAGTGGACGACCTGGGGGAGTGGCGCCGCCTTTGCGGCTTGTTACGGGCCGCCCCGTCGCCCCTTGGCTTCGACCCTGCCCCCGTCTATGGCTCCTCGCATGAGCCAACGTTTGGCCCATTGAAGCTCAACGCCTGGCACATGCTCCTGGCCGATACCACCGCGCCGGACCATGACCGGGCTGGTTGGACGAGGGGCCGCGGTTGGGTAGGCCATATTGCGGGTTCCGGCTGACAGGGGTGGATGCGCGGAATGATGAGGGAGGCAGGGATGAGAATCGCCGCCAGGTCTTGCCCTCTTGTCAGCGGTGACCAACGGGGGCGTAGCCACGCTTGTTCGTCGGCTTGTATGGAGTTGTAGGTGCGGCTCGACACGACGGAGCGATGTGCGCGTCGGGCAGGCCAATGCTCGTTAACTTACCCTCGCATCGCCGAGCCCGAAAATCCTTTCCTGGCACGGGCCCCCAACGTCGAGCTCCTGGCCATCACTTCAGACCTTCAACGTGTATTCCAGGCCGCGGCCAATTGGAATCGTGACGGTTTCGATGTCCACCCGCTGATGGAGCATCTCTTGATAGGCGGTGAGGTCGTGGGAAAGAACATTGTCGGCGAGGACGAGACCCTTCGGTCGTACTAAATGGATCGTCGCGGCGAAGTGGTCGATGTAATCGTCCTTCTCGGCGTCAATGAACACGAGATCAAATGATCCGTGTAGGCTCGCCGCAATGGACCTGGCGTCTCCCTCCTCCACTCGAGCGATCCGGTTGAGCTCAGCCCTTTCGAGGTTTGCGTTTGCCTCAGCTGCCCGAGGTGGAAGCACCTCCGTGCCGATCACCTCACCCCCCGTGTCCTGGACCGCGAGCGCGAGCCAAATCGTCGAGACGCCGTTGGAGGA
>JAUJMG010000292.1 GCA_030446955.1 Thermomicrobiales bacterium | reverse complement strand
GCTAATCGATAAGCCCAACGGTGAGCAGATCCGCCTCGGTGACGTGGCACAGGTCCGCATCGCGCCGGTCCCAACGGTGATCAAGCATGACGCCGTCTCGCGGTACATCGATGTCTCAGCGGACGTGCAGGGGCGCGGCCTGAGTGCAGTGGCAAACGACGTCGAAGACGGCCTGTCGGCGCTCCAGTTCCCGCTCCAATACCATGCCGAGGTCCTTGGCGAGTATGAGGAACGGGGGCGCGCCGGCGAGCGCCTGCTCGGCCTCGCCGTCACGGCCGCCCTTGGGATCTTCCTCCTCCTCCAGGCCGCGTTCTCCAGTTGGCGCCTGGCGGGCCTGACCTTCCTCACCTTCCCCACCGCATTGGTCGGAGGTGTGGTGGCGGCCTTCGCCGTCGGCGAGGATCTGTCGCTCGGTTCGCTCATAGGATTCCTGGCGGTACTGGCGATCGCCGTGAGAAACGGCATCGTCCAAATCAGCCACTACCAACGCTTGGAAGAGGAGGGCAGGGAGCCGTTCGGCGTCGGGTTGGTCTTGAGGGGCGCGAGGGAGCGGCTAGCACCGACCCTGATGACCGCCCTTGCTACGGCGCTTGCGCTGTTACCCCTGATCGTGAGCGGCAGCATTCCCGGACAGGAGGTGCTGCAGCCGATGGCTGTCGTCATCCTGGGCGGCTTGGTCACCGCGACGGTGCTCAACCTCTTCGTTCTTCCCTCCCTCTACCTGCATTTCGCGCCCGGCCCTCAACCCGCCACATCTACGGAGCCGTTGGCTTCCGATCTGGCCTTCAATCCGGCCACAAGCGACTAACCGACCGACTGGAACGTTCGTCAAAGGGGGACCGAGATGAAGTACCTGAACCGATGGCAAGCGGCTCTCGCGGTCCTGATCGTCGCCGGCTTGGGTGTCTGGGTGGTGTCCGTCACGAGGGACGGTGGTGGCTCTGCAAGAGCGGCGGTCGAGGAACCGGCCCACGTTGAATCCATCGCAGGGACGGATCTCCACCGGGTGATCCTATCCAAGAAGGCCGCGGAACGGCTCGACATCCAGACGGCGGGGGTTCGGGACGAGCAGATCGGCGAGACGCTGCGCCGGGTCATTCCCTACGGCGCGGTGATCTACCACTCGGACGGCACCACCTGGACCTACATCAACCCCGAGCCGTTGGTCTTCGTCCGCCACCACATCACCGTCGAGGCCATCCGGGGCAACGACGCCGTGCTGACCGATGGCCCACCTGCCGACACCGCCGTTGTCGCGGTTGGCGCAGCCGAGCTGTACGGCACCGAGTACGGCGTCGGCCACTGATCGCGCAGGGAGGTCTGAAGCCATGATGCGCTGGATGGTTGGCACGAGTCTGAAGTACCGCTTCCTCGTGCTGGCGACCGCCGCGGCGATGATGTACTTCGGCGTTGGCCGGCTGCGCGACACACCCGTAGACGTTTTCCCGGAGTTCGCGCCACCGAAGGTGGAAATTCAGACGGCCTGCCTCGGCCTCACGGCGGAGGAAGTGGAGCAACTGATCACGATCCCCCTTGAGCAGGCCCTTCAGGGTTTGCCAGGCCTCGACGTGATGCGCTCGAAGTCGGTGACACAGCTATCTTCGATCGAGCTCCTCTTCGATCGCGGCACCGACGTCATGACGGCCAGACAGCTCGCGCAAGAGCGCATCGGAACCGTCGCCTCGACGTTGCCGAGCTGGGCGACCCCGCCGCACATGATCCAGCCGCTGTCGTCGACGAGCCGGGTCATGAAGATCGGGTTGGCCTCGGAGAACCCGAGCCAACTCTCCCAGATTGACCTCTCGATGACTGCCTACTGGAAGATCCGGGCCCGCCTGCTACGGGTTCCAGGCGTGGCCAACGTCCCGATCTGGGGAGAGCGGAAGGAGATGCTCTTCGTCCAGGTCGACCCGGCGCGACTGCAGGCGTCCGGGCTGCCGCTGGACCGGGTCATGCGGGTCACCTCCGACGCCCTGGCCGCAGGCCTGCTTCGCTACTCGAACGGGGCAGTGGTCGGGACGGGTGGCTTCATCGACACCCCCAACCAGCGGTTCCCGGTCGCACACGTGATGGCTCCCCCAACGGTGGAGTCGCTCAGCCAGGTGGTCATCGAGGAACGGGACGGCAAGCCCCTCCTCCTCAGTGACGTCGCCGACATCGTTATCGACCACCAACCGCTGATCGGGGACGCCGTCATCAACGACGGTCCCGGCCTCATGCTCATCGTCGAGAAACTGCCCTGGGCCAACACGCTCGAAGTGACTCGGGGCGTGGAGGAAGCGCTGGCCGAGATGCAACCGGGTCTGACCGGGATCGAGGTAGACCCCGAGATCTTCCGGCCGGCGAGCTTCATCGAGACGTCGATCGACAACCTGACCGAGGCGCTGCTGCTGGGTTCGCTCCTCGTGGCGGTGATCCTCATCTTCTTCCTCTTCGAGTGGCGCAGCGCGCTGATCAGCCTCGTCGCAATCCCACTCTCGCTCCTGGCAGCTGGCGTCGTTCTGTACCTTCGCGACGCGACGATCAACACGATGATCCTGGCGGGGCTCTTGATAGCCGTGGGGGTCGTCGTCGATGACGCGATTATCGACATCGAGAACATCGTTCGCCGACTGCGGCAGAACCGACAGGAGGGCGGCAACAAGTCCACCGCGTCCATCATCCTCGAGGCCTCGCTCGAGGTGCGCAGCGCCATCATCTACGCGACCCTGATCGACGCGATCGCGCTCCTGCCGGTCTTCTTCATGGAGGGCCTGACGGGGGCGTTCTTCCGGCCGCTCGCGTTGTCCTATGCGCTGGCGGTACTGGCATCCATGTTCGTCGCCATGACCGTCACGCCGGCGATGGCCCTGCTGCTCATGGCGAAGGCGCCGCTCGAGCGGCGTGAACCTCGCCAGGTGCGCTGGCTGAAGGGAGCCTACACGCGGGTTCTCGCCAGGATCATCCGGCGCCCTCGCTGGACCTACGGCGCCGTCGGCGCGGTGGCGGTGGTCGGCCTGCTGGTCTACCCGCTGCTCGGGCAGTCGCTGCTTCCCTCGTTCAAAGAGCGCGACTTCCTGATGCACTGGGTGACCACGCCGGGCACGTCTCACCCGGAAATGGTCCGGATCACGACACAAGGCAGCCTTGAACTTCGCGCGATCCCGGGGGTCCGCAACTTCGGCGCCCACATCGGCCAAGCCGTGGCAGCGGACGAAGTGGTCGGGATGCACTTCGGCGAAAACTGGATCAGCGTCGATCCCAAAGCCGACTACGACCCAACGGTGGCCGCGGTGCAAGACGTGGTCGCCGGTTACCCCGGCCTCTACCGAGACGTGCAAACGTACCTGAAGGAGCGGATCAGGGAGGTCTTGACGGGATCCAGCGACGCGATCGTCGTGCGCATCTACGGCGAGGACCTGCCGACCCTCCGCGCCAAGGCGGAAGAGGTGCGCGCCGCCCTGGCGGAGGTCGACGGAGTCGTCGAGGAGCACGTCGAACTTCAGGTCGAGGAACCGCAGATCGAGATCGAGGTCGATGTCGCCGCCGCCCAGCAGCACGGCCTTAAGCCGGGCGATGTCCGCCGGCAGGTGGCCGCCCTGATGGCCAGCGAGGAAGTGGGCGACTTCTTCATCGGCGGGAGGGTCTACGACGTGCGGGTGTGGAGCGTTCCCGCCCTGCGCAACGATGCGACCGCCGTCAGCAACCTGTTGATCGACACCCCGACGGGTGGCCAGGTCCGACTGAGCGACATTGCCTCGGTCCGGATCGCGCCCACCCCGAACGTCATCCGGCACGAGAACGGCGCCCGCCGCATCGACGTCTCGGCCAACGTGCGGGGTCGCGACCTCGGCGCGACGGCGCAGGACTTCAACGCTCGGCTGGAGTCGGTCGATTTCCCGCTCGGATACCACGCCGAGGTCCTCGGCGAGTTCGCCGAGCGGCAGGACACTCAGCGCCGGCTGATCGGCTTCGGCCTCGTCGCGGCGCTCGGCATCTTCCTCCTCCTCCAGGCCTCCTTCTCAAGCGTGCGGCTGGCGCTGCTCGCCTTCCTGACCCTGCCTTCGGCCCTCGTCGGCGGGGTGCTGGCAGCCTGGGCCGGCGACGGCGTGATCTCGCTCGGCTCCCTCGTCGGGTTCCTGACCGTCTTGGGCATCGCCGCCCGCAACGGGATCATGCTTATGAGCCATTATCAGCACTTGGAGCGCGAGGAGGGCGAGCCCTTTGGGCCGGGCCTGGTCCTACGCGGGGCGCGGGAGCGGTTAGCGCCGATCCTGATGACCGCGTTGGCCACCGCGCTCGCCCTGGTGCCCCTGGTCGTCAAGGGAAGTGTCCCGGGGCACGAGATCGAGCACCCCATGGCGGTGGTCATCCTCGGCGGTCTGGTCACCTCCACACTGCTCAACCTCTTCGTCGTCCCCTCCCTCTACCTGCGTTTCGGGCGGGGGAGACAACGCGGCTCCGCCATCAGCGCCGTTCCTGCATAACCTCTCCTAGCCAGACCGAATAACTTGCAGGGGTGCTCCTCGCCGGCATGTATCAGTCGTCGAGGAGCACCCCTGCCAACCTCGAGGAAGGAGCATTTGCTCGTGAGCACAACGGACGTTGGTGCCACGGCGCAGCTAGAAAACCGGACGGGGAGGCGAGACCGGGTCAGACAGATGGTCGCCGTGCCTCTGCCCGGCCTCCTGCTCCTCCTCGTGGCTGCATTGCTCCTGTCCATGGTCGCCGCCGGCGACGGTGTCCTCGCCTGGGACATCGCCGTGACGCGCCGTGCGCAGAGCGCACCCGACACCGGAGCAGGAGACGCGGCCCGGTTGATCAACGCCCTCGGTTCCACTCCTGTGATGCTGGCGCTCGGCTCCGTCGCCGTCGCCGCCCTGTTCGCGCGCCGGCGGCCCGGACAGGCTCTGTTCCTCCTCGCCGCGCTGGCCGCGCGCGCCGCCAACCCAATCCTGAAGACGATTTTCGACAGCCCGCGGCCGATCCCAGACCTGGTCCGGGTCACGGAGGATGCTTCCGGTCTCGGATTCCCGAGCGCCCACGTGATGGGCGAAACGCTCTTCTTCGGTGCCCTGCTCTGGCTGGCCCCAGAACTGGTTTCCCGGCGCGGGCCACGGCTCGTTCTCCAAGGCGTGACGGCGGCACTGCTTGTCGCCGGAGGATTCGGGCGGATCTACGTCGGGGCCCACTGGCCCTCGGACGTCATCGGCGCCTATCTGTGGGGCGGTCTCCTGGTCGCCGTGCTCATCCTCGGCTACCAATCGTTGCGCCGCGTGGAACCCATCCGCGAGGGCCGGGTGATGAACCGGGCCGGTCGAATCGTCCATCTCCGCCGGTCCAACTGACAGATCGACGAGAACTGGACGGTTGTCGGTCTCCGCCTCGCATCGGAGCCCGCGACAGGATTGGATCGGCGTACTCTCCGCGTCCTCCACCCAGGCGGCGCCCTGCCAAATCGCCCGCGACGACGACCAATCGACGGGGACAGTCGCAGGACCTCACCCCGCGGCCAGCACCTGCCTGATCCTCCTCCGTCTCGTCATCGCCGGGGCGCACAATGCGTAACAAGCATTACTCCTCCCGCTCGGGGCCGGGGTCCCGGCCCGGGCGCAGCTCCTTCTGGTAGAG
>JAUJMG010000291.1 GCA_030446955.1 Thermomicrobiales bacterium | reverse complement strand
TGGACGTGGCGCAGGTCTTCGCCGACCCGCAGACGCTGGAGCAGGAGTTGGTGCGCGAGGTTCCCCACCCAAAGCTGGGCACCGTCACGCTGACGGGGTTCCCGTACCGCTTCCACGGCACCCCGCTCCAGATCCGCACCCCGCCCCCGCTCCTCGGCGAGCACACCGCCGCCGTGCTGGCGGAACTGGGCTACAGCGAGGAGGAGATCGCCGCACTGGTCAAGGACGGCACGTAGTCGGGGAGTCGCGGAGGCGGGGAGTCGTAGGGGCGCTGCTTGCTGCGCTCCCCAAGAACGCGATGCGTCGCGGGCCGCTGACGGGCGCGCGGCCCTGCGCCCGTACCATCTTCTCGACTCGCTCGCCCCCCGACTACGCCGGGCGCTGCCCCTGCAGATTCAGACGCCAGTAGTCGAGGGCGAAGGGCGGGTCGTCGCCGGCGGCCTGGTCAGTCAGGGTGGCGACGAAGCGTTCCCTGAGATCCGGGTCCGGGAGCCGGTCGAGGTGGGCGCCGAAGACCACGCTGGCGAGGAAATCCTTGTACTCGGTCGCGTTGGGCAGGACGGTGGGTGCCGCTTCCAGCCCCGTCTCGACCGCGACAAAGCCCGCGGCGCGGAGCCGCTCGGCCGTGGTTGGGGCGTCCGCGAACGTCCACGGGCCAGGCCAATCTCGGAAATATGGCATGAAGGGAGGCGCGGCCATCAGGGCACCCGCGCGCTCCCGCAGGCGGGCGATGTTCGGGCCACCGCCACACTGGGCGACCAGCCAGCCTCTCGGGACCAGCGCCCGGAACAGGCCGCCGAAGAGGCGCGGGTGATCCGGCACCCAGTGAAATGCGGCGGTGCTGAAGATGTGGTCCACCGGATCGTCCAGGCGCAGGTTCTGGAGATCCGCCTGGACAAATGTGACGCGGTCGCCGAAGCGGGGTGAAAGGTGCACGCGGGCGGTCTCGAGCATGTTGGCAGAGCGATCTACCGCCACCACGCGGCCTCGTGGGAGCCGCTCCAGCAATTCCGCGGTCAGGCGACCCGTGCCGCAGCCTGCATCTAGGACCGTCTCATCGCCACGCAGCGGAAGGCGCGCCAGCACCCGCTGGCCCCAGGTGACATGGGGATTCGCGACGCGGTGGTAGGTCCGCGCGTCCCACTCACGCCCAGGGTCAGTTCCTGTCTCGTCGGCCACGATTCTACCTCTCGCTCCACTGCCCGTTCCTGTAAAGGGTCGGGAAACCATCGACCAATAGATCATGCCACGCCTCTGGCGGAGCACCCAATAGCGGTGTCCACGTCATGCGGGGATGTGCCCCATCGCTGTGGCTGTCGCGAAGCGTCTGGTTGGCGCCTGAGAAGGGCGGTTCAAATCCGGTGGCCTCACTCCACCCGAAGGGGAGCAAGAGCCGGCAGACCTGCGGCTGACACCACAAGTAGGGTCTCCGCTAGCGCCCTATTCGGGGTCGGGTCAAGCGCCTACGGTATCGTCCCAACCGCCTCCGGTTGCGGCACCGTGCTCAATGGCGGGACGGGATCGAGGGCAGTGCCACCAGCACTTAGTGGACCGGGGATCACAGCAGGATTGATGGCGCTCCACTGAGGTGGGCCGGCGAGGCGGCTCTGGGTGTCGTAGGCAAGAGGGATCGATGTTGGAGGCCCCTGACCTGTGTCAAGCGGCACGAGATAAGCGTCCTGCCCGGAGAGGGTTGGGACAATCACCCTGCTCCCGTCGTGGGACCAGGTCAAGACCGCCGAGATCGGGCTGGGCAGGATGATCCGAACCTCGCGCCCGTCGCGCCAGCGCACCCGCAATGTCTCGTCCCCCTCGGGGATGGCGAATCGGCTGCCGTCCGGTGCCCACACGGGCATGGCGACCCGTGCCCGCCACGGGTTGACGTCCTCTACCGTGCCGCTTCGCGTGTCCACCAGCCAGACGGCCGTCCGATCGGCATCGTAGGCCATTCTAGTCCCACGGCTGTAGACGAGGAGCTGCTCGTCCGTTGGGGACCAGGCCAGCCGCCAGGCGTCGATGATCTGCCCCGCGCCGATTTGGGTGATGGCCCCGGTGGCGAGGGTTAGGACATAGACGGCGGCGGGCCGCAGCAGCGAATCGTCCGGTTCGTCCGGGCGGGAGACGATGGCGAGACGGTCGCCGCTCGGGGACCAGACCGGAGAGGTCGCGTCCGGGATCTTGCCTCCGGTCAGGTCCGTCTCGCGGCCGGTCCCGATATCCACCACCCGCACCGTCCGCGCGTTGGGGCCCGCCTCGGCATCAAAGGGGTTCCGGCTGGTGTAGGCAATCCTGGTCCCGTCCGGACTCCACACCGGGGGCCGATAGGGGATGAGCCCTTCCGCGAGCTTTCGAAGTCCGGTGCCATTGGCCTCGATCACGTAGAGGGAAAGGTCGCCGGAGTAGGTCACGACCGAGCGTGAGACGAACGCGATTCGAGACCGATCCGGGCTCCAGGTTGGAAAGGCGGCCGGCACCCGATCGGTCAGAACGCTCTCCTGAGCCATGTCGGGGCTCGCCAGGTAGAGCTGTTCGTCTCGCGTGAAGACGAGCGGAGCATGAGTGCGGCGAACGTCGGCCAAGCGGGCAGCGAGACCTAGGTCGTCCGGATTCTCGGCGGCCAGCGCCGCGAGGTCACGCTCGACCTCCAGCCAGTCCACAAAGGATGCGGCCGTGTCGGCCCGGCGTAGGATCGCCTCCTCCCGAGCGGCGCGGGCTTCTCCGAGTCGTGCCGTCACGTCCTCATAGCTCGGGAGCTGCCGTGCGATGGGGCGCAGGAGCGCGATCGCCTCGTCATGGCGGCCTTCTTGAAGCGCGGCCAGGCCATCAAGATAGGCGGTGCGATAGGGAACGAGAGCTGCGGCCGTTGCGGCACGGCGGGCGTCGGCATCACGGTAGCCGCCTGCGGCGCCAAAGGCCGCGAGTGCTTGTGGGTAGCGACCGGCCGCGAGGAGGGCTTCCGCACGGGCATAGGCCGCCGCGCGATCTCCTTGCTCGCCCCAGTAGTAGCCAGCACCGATGACAGCCAACCCGAGCAATGGCACCAGGCAGAGTGTTGCCAACAGCCTTGCCCGCCGTCCCGGTCTGGAGCGTTGACCCATTGCCCGGAGCAGTCGGCTGCGGCTCTCCCGTGTCCGCCGCTGCCGGATGACCGCCCCGGACGGCTGGTGCGCGTCCGGCCCCACCGGCGCCGGCGGGCGAACTCCCGTGCCGCAGATAGCACAGCTTTGAGCGTCGGGCGGGTTGGGAGCGGCGCAGGCGGTGCAGAACATCGGCGACCTCAGGGAATGGAGAACCGGCGGCAACAGGGTGAGTTGTGGCTCTCTCTCGCACTGGTCATATGTCGACGGGCGGACAACTCGCAGGTGGGTGCGACGAGTGGCGCGCTGTGTGACACGTCCGGACCGTAGGAAGGCTGGCTGCCATTGTCGGGTTGAAGGCGTTCCAGCCTACGGGGCCGGTGTTGGCTCGATTCCTCCAGGTAGGGTCGGGTCGGGCCCATTGCCCACGGATGGCGTGGCGATCGGTGGCAACCTGAGCGCTCCCCATTGCGGGGGACCGGCGGCGGGGGGATCTAGGTCATACGGGATGACCACGTCGATACGAGCGCCCAGCCCCTCCTCCATCGGGAGGAGGTACGACGGCTGCTGCGGATCCGCGGTCGCCGCAAGCAACGTCGTCCCGTCCGGTGACCAGGTCAGGTACCCCGAGAGAGCCGACGGCACAGTGAGCCAGGCCTCCCCGAGGCCCTTCTTGCGGACCCGGATCACCGTCTGTCCTTCCACAAAGGCGAACCGACTACCGTCCGGCGACCAGACGGGCAGCCCGATCCCCTGCTCGCCGCCCCCGATCGCCGTCACGCTGTCGGTGGCCAGGTCCAGGATCTGGACCGCCGTGCGCAGCGGCTCGTACCAGGAGGCGGAGGCGGAGCGCTCATAGACCAACAGCCGGTCGTCGACCGGCGACCAGGCCGCGAACGTGGCGTCCAGGACCCGACCCTTGCCGGCGTTGATCAGAGAGCCGGTAGCCAGATCGATGGTGTACACCTCCCCGGTCGGTGGAACGGGCCCGTCGCCCGGATTGTGGCGAGGCGTCAGGGAGATGAAGGCGAGCCGGTCACCGGCAGGGGACCAGGTTGGCCGAAAGGCGTGGGCCAGCAGCGCGCCGGTAAGATCCGTCTCCTGCCTCGTTGCCAGGTCAACGACTCGAACGCTCACGGTGCTAGCCGTGTTGCCGCTGTCGATCCCCGCGTCGCTGGCATAGGCGATCGCGCCCCCATCAGGTCGCCAGACCGGCCAGCCCACCGACTGCACCCCATCCGCCAGCTTCGTCAGATTGGTGCCGTCGGCGTCCACCACATAGAGGCGGGCCGTGCCACTGCCTGCGCCCGCGACTGCCACGCTTGGAGAGACAAAGGCAACCTTGGTGCGGTCCGGGTTCCAGGCCGGCCACGAGACCTGTACATCATCGGTGACTAACCGCTCATCGGCCATATCAGGGCCTATCAGATAGAGCGCCTGGTTGCGGGTGAAGAGGATCGGGGCATGGTGCCGGCGCAGGTCGCTTAGCCGCCCGGCCAGAGCGATGTCGCTCGGATTCTCGGCCAGCAGCGCGGAGAGCGCCCGCTCCGCACTGAGCCACTCGCGACGCGTTTCGCTGAGGTCGGCCTGTCGCAGCAGATCATCCGCGCGACGGCGGCGGGCTTGGGACAGGATCGCCGCCCCGTCCTCGTAGGCAGGCATGTCGCGGACCACCGGCTCCAGGAGCGCAATCGCCTCGTCGTAACGGCCGGACTGCATGGCGGCCATGCCCTCCAGGTAGGCGGTGCGATACGGGGCGAGATCGGCGATGGCGGACGCGCGACGGGCATCAGCGTCACGGTAGCCACCGGCAGCCCCGAAAGCCTCGATCGCCTCCGCGTAGCGTCCCCTGGCAAGGGCTGCTTCCCCTCGCGCGTATCCGGCGGCCAGCCGCGCCTGATCGGCGTGGTAGCGGGTGCCAACGGCCACGCCCATGATCACGGCGATGATGAGCGGCGCAATCCAGAGCGTTCGCCGGAGCCGCTGGCGTAGACGGGTGGCCCGCTTCCCGTTGACGGTGCCGGCTCCCTTGGACAGCCCAGGGTGGGCCGTGGCCCCTATGAGCGCCTGATGCGGCTTGCTGGGGCCGAGGAGAAGAGGCTCGTGCCCCACCGTTGAGGACGTGAGCGCACCCGGGCTCAGCCCGTAGCCGCAGGAGGAGCAGTGGCGGGCGGCGAGGGGATTGGGTGCGGCACAGGCGGTGCAGAACATGGACGGCCTCCGCTCGGATGCCGGGAGCCGTATCCTAGCATGCGGTCGGCAGCGTAACCGGTCACGGATGGTTGGCCTTGACCCACAGAGTCGTCCGGCGAGCCTGCTCCAAAGAGCCTTCGTTGATGAGAATTGGGTCTTTCCCGTGAGGTAACCTGCCGGGTGAGGGTGGAGTTCAATGGCGCGCGGAAGCGAAAGGGGAGAGCGTCCGCTGCGAGGCTCGGCCTATGACCGGCTTTCGGTGGGGGAGCGGGAGCGATTGCTGGGGTGCGGCCTGGTGCTGGCCGTGGTGGCCGCACCATTCCTCGCCCTGCTCTACGACCTC
>JAUJMG010000290.1:1858-5619 GCA_030446955.1 Thermomicrobiales bacterium | reverse complement strand
TCGGCCCGGTCCTCCTCGACCGACCGCCGGCTGACCTCGATCAGTCGGGCCCACGTCGCCTCCCGGGCGCCGTTGAGCTCAAGCACCGGGATGCCAATCTGACGGATCGAGGCGAGCTTTGCGGCGACGCCGGTCAGGGTAGCCAAGTTTTCCAACGGCCGGATCACGCTCTCCAGCACGGTCACGATCCCGAAACGGTGCCCGAGGCCGGCAGCGACGAGCATCGCGCTCGCGCCAGGTCCGACGACGGGGATGTTCACGAGTTCGCGCATCCCGTCGATGCCCGGATCGCCAAAACAGCCGGGAACGATGGCGTCGAACCCTTCGCGCTCCAGCTCGACCGCCATCTCCATCAGCGGCGGCACGAGGAGGTACTCCTCCCACATCGACTCGATGCTGCTGGGCCCGCCCGTTGGCCGTCGTGCTTCGACGGTTACGCCGGGCGAGACGAACTGCTGCAGTGCTTCCTGACGTTCAGCCGGTCCGACGTAGCAGATGCGCATGATGCCCTTCCTCTCGAGTACTACAGCGACAGTTGAGGGCCTCTGGCGTCGTCTCCCTGCTCCAGGGCGTCGAGGTGCGCGACTAGATGCCGGCACGGCGCCACTACTGGCATCGGCTGTAGAGGGTCTCCCAGGGGCCGAACTGCGCGGGGAGGCGTGCCACGGCGCCCCGGTCTGCATTCCCTCGAGCATGCCGCCGATCATAGTGTGGTGGTCGCGGTTCGGGCACTCGCCCCGTGCCTCGCCTGCGGCAAGGACGCGGTCGAGATCGGATGCCTGCTTCATGACAGCATCGTGCCCGTGCGACGGCCGCTGTCGGTAGATTCGGCCCGTCATGTTCAGACCACCATTGTCAGTAACGTGACGGCATCGCTCTCCGAGACCCCAAAATCTGTCGGACGTGTCAAGCGTCCACTGTCGCCTCCCGCCGGCCGTGCTTCCATCCTGCTCTGCCCGCTCGCACTGCCAACGATGTGTCACGCACCCTGTCAATAGCTCCATATCCTCGTTTGCCCCGGTATTGAAGGCACGATACAATAACGCAAGCTACATCTAGCACCGTCGTTGAACACATCCGAGCGGATGTCCGGGCGGCGGTGGCGGAGGAGGTTCGTCCGATGGCTACGCCGAGCGATCCGAGATCCATCAATCTTCAAGCCCTCATACGCGGCAAGATCGACCGTCGTGACTTTATGCGCCTCGCGGCAGGGGTCGGTGCCGGTGCCGGTCTGCTCGCCACATGCGAGCGACCAGGCAGTGCCCTGGCGGCACGGCAGTCCGCGCCCACTGCGGGCGGTGTCCTCCAGCTCGGCATCACCGACATCGCCACGCTGAACCCGTTCGTCTCCAACACGGTCGTCGAGAACTACGTCCTGATGATGCTCTACCCGACACTGGCTACGCTCGACGAGGCTTCCAATCGAGTGCCCTACCTATCGGAGGGCTGGGAGACGAGCCCTGATGGCCTGACCCACACTATCAAGATCCGGCAAGGCTTCCTCTGGGATGACGGGCAGCCGCTGACCGCTCGTGACGTCAAGTTCACGGCCGACTTCGAGAAGGCGAACAAGTTCTCTTGGAAGGCGGGCATCGTCGACGCTGTGGCGAGCATGGAGACACCAGACGACTACACGGTGGTTGTCAAAATGTCGGAGCCGGTCGGCACCTTCCTCCTCGACTTCACCTTCTGGTACCGGATCATGCCCCAGCATATCTGGGAGCCGCTACCCGACCCCAAGACCTTCGCCAATGAGCAGCCTGTCGGTGCTGGGCCGTTCAAGTTTGCCCGCTGGGAGAAGGCGCAGTTCATCGAGCTCGACGCCCGCAAGGACTACTCCTTTCCGCCCACCGAGCACCCACCCTACCTCGACAAGCTGGTCTACCGCATCTACCCCGACATTAACACCCTCGTGCTCGCCTTCCAGAATGGCGACATCGGCGCCGTTCCCTCCGGCCTGCCGGTCGACAGTGTTGACGCGGTCAAGGCGTCGCCGGAGTTCGCAGTCATCCGCAACCCGAGCACGGGCTACAACCACATTTCCTATAACGTCGCCGGCAACCCCTACCTGGCCGACGTCAAGGTCCGCCAGGCCCTCGCGAGGGGGGTCGACAAGGAAACCATCCTTGGCTTCCTGCTGAAGGGGTACGGCGGGGCGATGACAACGATCACTTCGCCGGTCCTGACGGAGTGGTACAACCCCGAGGTCGCGGACTGGCCTTTTGACCTCGACGCTGCCAACAAGCTGCTCGACGAGGCTGGCTACACTGACACAGACGGCAACGGCAAGCGCAATGCCCCCGCCGACCGAGGCGGTGCCGATGTGGCCTTCCGCCTCTCGTACGCCTCGAACGACCCCACCTACCAGAAGTTGGCCCCAATCCTGAAGGAAAACTGGGAGAAGCTGGGGATCACGATCAACCTCGACGCTCAGGAGAGTAACGCGCTCTACCAGCGCGTCCGCTTCGACCACGATTTCGATCTCTGGATCAGCGGCTGGGGGATTACCGATAACCCGCCGTTCAACTACTACAACTTCCTCCATTCCTCCCAGTACACACCCGGCTCGAACAACTTCATCGGTCTCAAGGACCAGGCCTTCGATGACTTGATCCTGGCCACCTATCGGGAGCCGGACCTGGAGAAGGCCAAGGAGGGAGTGAAGCAGCTCCAGATGATGGAGCACGAGCTAGTGCCGCTGATCGCGCTCTACTACCCGGAGTTCAACCTGGCCTACAATCGACAGCGGTGGGAGGGCTTCCAGGTGCTGCCCGGTAGCCTCCTCGGCATCGCCTCCTGGCAGAGCATGGTTAACGTCCACCAGCGCGAGGGCTGATCGGACTGACACGACGGGTTGGAGCGGCTCCATCGGAAGCGGCGGGGAGGACAGCCTGCTGGATCACCTCTGCCCGAGCCGATCGGACTTTGTTCCGGGGCCGGACGAGCACCTGCCTCGTGGGAGGCGATGGCGATGTCGTCAGGTTTGTTGCGAGATCGGTGGAGGGCCTGTCGTGCCTTGATAGCCCACCGGCTTGATCGGGGCCACTCACCGATGTCGTTGTCGCGGCGCCCGGTACCCAGGGCCTGTGCTTTGGTGCGACCATGAACCGAACGCAATATCTGCTTCGGCGGGTCGCTCAGTCGCTGCTCACAGTCTTCATTGCGGCAACACTGACATTTGGCATCCTGCGGCTGCTTCCGGGCGACCCGACAACGCTCTTCGCCGATCCGTTCATGACGCCTGAGATCCGCGAGGCCCTGCTCGCGGACTTTGGCCTAACGCAGCCAATCCCCGTCCAGTACGCCAAGTACCTCTACCAAGTCGTCCAGGGCAACCTCGGCGTTTCGATCAGCGAACGGGCACCGGTCACGGACGTGATGATGGACGCGCTGCCGTGGACGCTGCTGCTGACTGCCAGCTCGTTGCTAGTGACGGTGACCCTCGCGGTGCCGCTCGGGATCCTCACCGTCTGGCGGCGGGGCTACGGGTTCGATCTATTGGTCCGTGCCGCCACGGTGACCACGGGCGCGCTCTTCGTACCGTGGGTGGCGCTGGTCCTGATGAACTTCTTCGGGCGGGGACTCAACTGGTTCCCAATCGGAGGCGCGCGGGATCCCCTCTCGGGGGGGGGCGGCGAGGCTATCACTGACCTCCTGCGGCACCTGGTGCTGCCCGTCTTGGTGCTCTCGCTGACCAACCTGGGGCCGTTTGTTCTCTTCCTACGGACCAGCATGGTCGAAGTGATGGGGGAGGACTACGT
>JAUJMG010000290.1:0-1758 GCA_030446955.1 Thermomicrobiales bacterium | reverse complement strand
TTGGTTCGGGACGGACGAACTGGGACGTGGCATCTTCGAGCAGACGATCTGGGGCATCCGCTCCTCCTTTTACGTCGCCGCCCTCGCGACCCTGCTCGCCACGGTGGTCGGCGTCGTCCTTGGGCTACTAGCAGGCTACTTCCAGGGCCGGCTCGGCGACCTGCTGACGAGCATCATCGACATCTTCCTCACCCTGCCGGTGCTGCCGCTGACGATCCTGCTGGCAGCGGTCATTCCCCCGAGCCTGACGACCCTCGCACTGATCATCGGCCTCTTCACGTGGCCGCCTACAGCGCGGATCGTCCGTGGCGAGGCGATCCGGCTGCGGGGATCCGACTTCGTGGACGCGGCGCGGGTGGTTGGTGCGTCAACGAGCCGGATCCTGGCGCAGCACATCCTGCCGAACGCCGCACCTCCCATCTTTATCAACCTTTCCTTCGTCGCTGGCTCGGCGATCCTGGCCGAGGCAGGGCTCGCCTTCCTCGGCCTCGGTGACCCAACGAACTGGTCGTGGGGGACGATTCTCTCTCATGCGCAGGCAAGCGGCCGCTTCCTCCAGTCTTGGTGGTACGCCACCTTCCCCAGCCTCTTCATCGCCCTGACTGTGGTTGCCCTGAACTTCCTGGGCCAGGCCCTAACGGACGTGCTCAACCCGCGCCTTCGCGGGCGCTAACAGCGCCAATTTGGCACCACCGTGGTGCCATCGCGTTGGGGATCGATGGTGGGACGTAGGTGTCGGCCCCTGCTATGGTAGACCGGTGCCCGTGAGGTCTCCGACGAGAGTGAGCGAAAGGAACAGTTATGCCAACCGCCAACGCCGGCGGCGTCGATCTCTACTACGAGAGTGTTGGGGAGGGCACACCACTGATCCTGCACGGTCACGGCCACCTCGGGTGGATGATCTACCAAGTGCCGTACTTCTCGCAGTTCTATCGAGTCATTGTCTTTGACCGGCGGGGCACCGGCCGCTCGGCCGATCCGCCAGGTCCCTGGTCCGCCGCCGATCTCGCTCTGGACGTTCGCAATCTCATGGACACCCTCGGCATCGACAAGGCTATCGTCGGCGGGGCCTCGCTCGGCGGCGTCATCTCTTCGCAGTTCGGCCTGGACTACCCGGACCGTGCGCTCGCCCTGATCGTCGGCCACACCATCCCCCACGTCTGGCCACTGGGCGTGCAGTGGGCGTACGACCAGATCGCGCTGGCGGAACGGGGCGAACCAGTGGTGGTCCGCCAACCGCGCTCCTATGAGTGGGAGCCCGAGGGGCCGCCGACCGTGGCTGAGGACTTTCCGACGACTCTGACCGGGCGCTACCTGGCAACGCTAGACCGCGGCCTGGGCAATCGCGACGCGCTGATGAAGATGCTGCGCGTCCTAACCGATTGGGACCTGCGACCGCGCTATCCCGAGCTACAGCGGCTTGAGGTGCCGGCACTGGTGATCGTCGGCGGGAACGAACCGCAGAAGACGATTGAACTCTCCTATGAGTGGCACCAGCAGTACAAGATCTCCGAGTTCGCGATCTTGCCGAACACTCACCACGGGGCGACGCTGGAGAACCCGATTGGGTGGAACGCGGCGGTACATGGGTTCTTGACACGGCACGGGTTATAGCTCGGGGGGCGATGTCGATCCGATGACAGGACTCCAGGTAGGGAATAGCCAAGGGGTTGGTCGGACCTCTCGTGGTATAGGCGGAGCCGTCCACGATACCCGGTGATTGGACCATGAGGTCGCCCACGACCGCCAGCGTGGTCA
>JAUJMG010000289.1 GCA_030446955.1 Thermomicrobiales bacterium | reverse complement strand
GGCCGCCTCCCATTCGTCCTCGTCCCAGGTGAGCGTGTAATCGTATTGCGGGCTCGTGTAGGTGTTGCCCTCGATCCCGTTGCCGTCGTCGCCAGTGTCGCTAGTGTCGCCACGGGTCGTGGTTTGGCCGTGAGGTGGTCCTTCAGCGGCGACCTCGGTCTCCGTCGCCTCCGCTGTTGCCGTCTCCTCCGTGGGCGTCTCACGCGCCTCAGGTGTCTCCGTCGGTGTCGCGGTCACGTCCCGATCTTCGGCCTCGGCTGTCGCGTCGCCTTCCTCGGTCGCCCGTTCGGTCGCAGTAGCCGTAGCGGTCGGGACATCGTCGGTCGTTGCCTCGGCCTCCGGCGTGGCCGCCTCGTTCGTCGCCAAAATGCTCTCACGAGCGCCGCCGGCCAAAATCGGGGCATCGTCGAGCGTGACAGCTTCCTGAGCGTCCTCTAATGCAGTCTCGAATGCGTCTGGCTCGGCGACGAGCGTGATCGCCACGACCGCGTCTCCGTCCGCAACTTCTCGTGCCTCGATGTACTGTCGAACGGCAACGCCGCCGTCCTCATAGTCGACGACGAGCGACGGGGCTGGACCATCCGGTTCCGACGCAACAATCGTCCAGTCCGGGTCCACCCGGGTAATCTCCCGGATCGAGTCAAGCAGGGCCCCCGTGACCGGTGGGCGGCTTGCCGTCGGATCAGCCCGTGTGCCAATGACGCCGAGCGTGGCCGCCTCGGTCGTCAACTCGAGCGTATCGGTCTCATCCTCCGAAGTCGTGGCGTTGGTGCCGGCGGTCCAGGGGTCTTCCCACGCGACCTCGTAGCCGTACGACGGGCTCTCATAGGTCGTTTCACCGGTCAACCCGGCGTTGTCACCCTGCGCGGCGGCCGGAACTGTTCCAGCCACGATCCCGCTGAGCAGGACAATCGAGACGATGGCGTGGACGATGGGGCGATTCCAGAGGCGGGGCACGGCGTCCTCCAAAGGGGAACGCCGCCGAGGCGCTCCATAGGTTCGGGTCACGTCAGGCGGGTGATCTTTCGAAGCGCTGACGCTCAATTTGGGCGGGTGCTGTTCCGATGGCAGCAACCGCATGATGGCCCTACGCTACACCCCTCCCCGCGGCCAGACAACCCCTGACGGTAGCCCAGGGGCGCGTGGTTACCCTCGCGCCCACGTTTCGCCCTGTCAGTTGGAAGACTTGGGGCAGATGCTAGGGTAGAGCGCTTGAGGCCCGGAGGTTGACCACCGGTGACCTACTCGAGGTTGGTGTGGCGGGCCCTCATCTGTTCCGGGGTCTGGCCGCTGCGGTCTCGAAGTCGAATCGAGACCAGGTCAAAGAAGAGGAGCTCCACCGCCTCGAAGAGGCTACCCATTGGCAGCAGACTGGCTTGGAGGCCCGCTCCAACGTCATTGGCCATCGTTTGAGCGGGGAGGTGGATCACGATGTCTGCCAGGCGTGCGGCTTCCCCTTCGGGCTGCGCCGTCACGACCATCGTCGTTGCGCCCGAGTTTCGAGCGACGCCGAGCAATGCGAGACCCAACGGGAACCCTCCCGGTCCGGCCGTGACAATAAGGAGATCGTCCGGGCCGATCGATGGTGTCGTCATGTCGCCGACGACGTGAGCGTCCAGGCCGAGATGCATCAACCGCATGCAGAGCGCTCGAACCATCAGCCCTTCGCGACCGGCGCCGAAGCACGCGATCCGCTTCGCGGCCATGATCCCGTCGCACATCCGCTCGATGGTACCTGCGGGGAGGGCAGCGAAGACCGCCCCCACCTCGTCAACCGCTTGCCGAGCTATGGTTTGCTGATCACCCAGTCCGGGATCGCTCACTGAGTCGCCCTTCACTTTCTCGTTCGATGCCTCGCTCAGCGGCCCGTAAACCGTCCTCGCCGCCGTCGCGTGCTGCCTACCGCAGCTCCTCTCGCAGAGCAAGATCGGGATCGAGCTCCCAGAGGGCACCGAAGACCGCGCCGTGGAGCTGGGCGTCTTCCTCGAGCACGGAGTGGATCAAGGCAGGGCCTGTCGACAACTCCCGCTCGACTCGCGCTCGGACCCGGTCCAGCAAATCCTCCCCGGCGGATGAGGTGCCACCGCCAAAGACAATCGCTTCCGGATCGAGCAAGGCGGCAATGTTGATCACGGCGATGGCGACGTGGTCCGCCACATCCTCCGCAATCATCGCCAGGCGCTCGTCCTCCTCGGCGCGGTGCAGAGCCTCGGCGGCCGCCATCTCCTCACCGCTGGCACGCTTCGCCTGGTTTCGGATCTCGGGTCCACCGACGAGTAGCTCGAGATTGCCGTGTCCTTCCCGGCTCTGTCCCAGATATTCCCGCCCGAGAATGAAGTTGCCGACCTCCCCCGCCGCGTGGTGAAACCCCCGGTGTAGCCGTCCGTTGATGACGATGCCTGCACCGATCCCAGTCCCGAGGGCGAGGAAGACGAAGTTGTTCATCTCCTTGGCGCAGCCTCGCCAGCGCTCGCCGAGGGCTGCCACGTTGGCGTCCTGCTCGACAAACACCGGTACCCCCAGGTCACGGCAGAGGATGTCGCGCAGCGGGATGTCGGTCCAGCCTTGAAGATTGCCGGCGGCGACCACCCGGCCCGCGAGCGCATCGACTTGTCCCGGCACCGCCACCCCGATCGCCGCCAAGTCCTCCGGATCACGCCCAACCTGTTCGACGAGGCGGCGGATGGCTGTTGCGAGGTCCCCGATCATGGCCTCCGGTCCGGCATCCTTCGGTGTTGGGAAGCGGTCGTGAGCAAGATCCTCCCCGCTCGTCACGTCGTTCACCATCAGCGCCGTCTTGGTGCCCCCAACGTCGACGCCGACGACCACCCGATCGTCGGTGGAGTGGTCGTCACCCACTTTCTGGTCGCCGCTGCTCATGCTGCGCGGCTCGCTTCTCTGTCAGGGCTTTGGCCCACGGCACCGCCTAATCTTGGCACGCTCCCTGGACGGGTCATGCCACCCCTTCCTTCATTCCTTGACCTCAAAATGCGGTCTCCCCTCGCACAAAAACTCGGACGACGACGGTAGGATAACGGGTCGAATGCCCTGGTGGAGGTGGTCGAGGGCCGGTTAAACCGGTAGAATTCACAGGTCATGTGACGCCATCCGCGCGCACCCGTTCCCGCGCCAATCCCTGCGTGTGGGTCGGATACTCCAAATCTCCTCTGCGCGTGGTTCCGGCTCGAATCGCCATCCGTGAAAGACGAGGCTATGCCGTCCGGCACTTCGCCCAAAAAGGCGTCCCCCCGAACAAAGGCCATCGCCCCGAAGGCTTCAGAGACCGACCAGGATCCCATTGCGGATGGATCGGGCATCGGTCCGAGCAATGACGTGCCGGCTCAGCAGACCAACGATGCGACAGAGGTGAGCGTGGCCAAGCCAAAGGCCCGTACTCGAACCGTGCGCCCGAAGGTTCCCAAGAGCCGGCCCGTGGCGTTGCCGGTCCTGGTCGTTGAGGAAACCCTTCTCCTGCCCCACATGTCGATACCGTATCCCATTGAGGACGAGGAGGCGGCGATGGTGCTTGACCGCGCCGCGCGTCTGACGCCCCGTCTGGTGTTGGTGCTCACCGAGCGCCCGGTGCCGGCGGTTGGCAAGGGCGAAGATGGAGCGGCTGGTTCGGCCGGAGCAGCGGGAGACGGGCTCGAGGCGGATGGCGAGTTCCGCGAGTTGGTCGCCGATGCCCTGGCGGACGAGCTGGCAGATCTGGACGACGATGCTTCGGCCGGACCGGTCAGCGCTGCCGATACCGAAGGGGCGGCCCCGGAGGACTGGACGCCGGATGAGGAGGAGCCACAAGAATACGAGCTTTGCTCGGTTGGCGTGATCGCCGAGGTGGGTCAGCGCATCTCCCGCCCGGGTGGTCATGCCCACGTCATCCTTCAGGGCCTGGCCCGTGGAGTGGTCGAGGAAATCATCCAGCAGGAGCCGTACGTCGTCGCGCGGGTCAACCGGCGGGACGACCCAGTGGACACTACGCCCGAGGCTGAGGCGGCGATGTCCGCGGTCCTGGAGCAGGTCGAGAGCTATATCTCGATGCTGCCAAACGTCCCGGAAGAGGTCCTGACGATGGTTCGCAGTGTCGACGAGCCGGGCTGGCTCGCCGACCTGATCGCCTTCTCGCCGGAGTTCACTGCCGAGCAGCGCCAGGAACTCCTGGAGTTGCTGGACCCGATCAAGCGGTTGCGCCGGCTCAGTGTGATCATCCAGAAGCGCCTCAACGTGCTCAATCTGCGGCAACAGATCCAGACCGAGGCCCAAGCCGGGATGGATAAGCAGCAGCGTGAGTACTTCCTGCGCGAGCAGATGCGCGCCATTCAGAAGGAACTCGGCGAGGGCACCGCCGAAGAGAGCCTTGCTGGCGAGCTGCGACAGAAGATCGAGGCCGCCGGGATGCCCGAGGAGGTCCAGGCCAAGGCACTGGTCCAGGTGGAGCGGCTGGAGCAGCAGCACCCATTCTCGCCTGAGATTGGCGTGATCCGCACCTACCTCGAGTGGTTGACGGAGCTTCCGTGGGCGGTCGAGACGGAGGACCGGCTGGATCTCAATGAGGCCGCCGAGATCCTTGAGGCGGACCACTACGGGCTGGAGAAGGTCAAGGAGCGGATCATCGAGTACATCGCCGTCCGCAAGCTGGCCGGCGACCGCCTCCGCGCCCCGATCATCTGCTTTGTCGGCCCTCCAGGTGTTGGCAAGACGAGCCTTGGTCGCTCTATCGCGCACGCCATCGGTCGCAACTACGTCCGGATGTCGCTGGGTGGGGTGCGGGACGAGGCGGAGATTCGTGGCCACCGGCGCACCTACGTCGGCGCGATGCCCGGTCGTGTTGTGAAGGCACTGCGTGACGCCAAGAGCCGCAATCCCGTGCTGGTGCTGGACGAGATCGACAAGGTTGGGTCAGACACCTTCCGAGGTGATCCCTCTTCTGCCTTGCTGGAAGTGCTGGACCCGGAGCAGAACGCGGCCTTCTCCGACCACTACCTGGAGGTGCCGTTCGACCTCTCCAAGGTGATCTTCATCACCACCGCCAACCTCCTAGAGCCGATCCCACCGGCCCTGCGAGATCGGATGGAGGTGATCGAGGTTTCCGGCTATACCGAGGCCGAGAAGCTCGCCATCGCCCGCAACTTCCTGCTGCCGAAGGCACTCGATTCCCATGGCCTTACCTCCGAGCAGCTTGAGGTCACAGATGACGCCCTCCGTCGCGTGATCCGGGAGTACACGGAGGAGTCCGGCGTCCGCAATTTGGAGCGGGAGCTTGGATCGCTCTCCCGTAAGGTGGCCCGGCGCTTTGCCGGGGATGACCCGCCCAAAAGCATCGCCATCGACGCCGACGACGTGTCGAAGTACCTGGGTGTGCCTCGCTTTGAGTTTGGTTTGGCCGAGGAGCAGGACGAGGTCGGGGTGGCGACCGGCGCGGCGGTCACGAGTGTGGGCGGGGACCTTCTCTCCATCGAGGTGATGTTGATGGAGGGCAAGGGCGACCTGATTCTCACCGGCCAACTCGGTGATGTGATGCAGGAATCCGCCCGGGCTGCAATCTCCTACGCTCGGAGCCGAGCCGCGGCCTACGGTTTGGAGGCGGGCTACTTCGACCGCCGCAACATCCACATCCACAT
>JAUJMG010000288.1 GCA_030446955.1 Thermomicrobiales bacterium | reverse complement strand
ATGGGGTCGCGTTCCTCTTTCCAGCCATCACGTTACGAGGCACCAGCCCGCGGGGAGGGGGACCAGGGGCGGGGAGTCGGGGCGGTCAGGGTCGAGAGCACGACGCAGGAGCGAGAAGGCGTCGCGCTCCGCGGTGGCGATCTCTCGAGTCGGGCGGTGGTCGAGGCGACAAGGGTCGCCACGCCGCTCGGTTGGAGGAACATCTCCATGGCGAGCACGGCTGCGGTACCAATGGACTTCTGGCGACTGGCGGAGGAGGCTGAACAACGAGGCATCCGCATCCTCGTCGAACCCATCTCCGGCGAGCACTTCGCAACCTCGGGAAGTAAGGCGGACATCCTCTATCGCCTGACTGGATTCAGCTGCACCTGCAAGGGCTACATGAGGTGGCAACGATGCACCCATCACTCCCTGCTGCTGGCCCAACTTGGCTGGTTGCCTGATCCGGAGCCGCACCCCGATCCGGCCCCTCCCGCTCCCGCCCTAACCGCCGCGGTGACGACGGAGCGCTGCCCGGACTGCGACGGGACGGGCAAGGTCGTCGCCTTCTACAGCGCGGACGACGAGCAGGGTGAAGCGGACTGCGGAACGTGCGGCGGGGCGGGTGAGATCGAACGGGGAGCCAGGAGCCGGACCAGCGACGAGCCCGATCCCTGGCAGGAGGACCCCTACGACCACGGGCACCGTCCGGCAGCGAAGAAGGCCCGGGGGCGGTTTGGGCTCTCGGACGAAGAGTTAGTCATCCTCCGGGGCGAAGCGGCGCGGCTGCACGCCGAGCGCGGCTGGCCGCTGGTCGACTTTGAGACGGGCGAGGTCCTCGATCCGGGAGGGCGCCGCGCCGCCTGATCACCCTCACAAGACGAACACCGCGTCATGCGCGGGCACCGGGATGTCCCTGGTGCCCGCTTTGTTGTTGTCGAGCGAGATGGAGACACCGACGATGAACACCCTCCCGACCGCCACCATTCGAGCCACGTCCGCCACCGTGACGCCCATCGAGCCCGCACAACCCACCCCCACCCGTCAGGAGCGGGCGGAGCAGATGGCCGGGACCGTCGAGGCCGCCTGCCAGCGCCTCGCCGAGCAGATCGCGGCTGGGCACACCCAGGAGTACCTTCGCTTCCTTGCGTTTCACGCGAAGTTCCACCGCTACAGCGCGGCGAACGCGCTCTTGATCCTCAGCCAGCGGCCGGACGCGACTCGAGTGGCCGGACTGAAGCGGTGGAACGCGCTCGGGTACACCGTGCGCAAGGGCGAGCGGGGTATCTGGATTTGGGCGCCGGTGACCAGAAAGCTCGACGATGCGGGTACGGGCGAGTCACGGGAGGTCGTGGTCGCGTTTCGGCCGTGCCCAGTGTTTGCCGATGTCCAGCTCAAGGAGATCGAGGACAAGCCCTTGCCCTCGTTCTTCAAGCCACTGCCCGACGATGTCGAGGACCTCTACTGCCGCGTGCGCGAACGCGTGGAGGGCGAACGCATCCTGGTCGCGGAGCATCAGCTGCCGACCGGCGTCCAGGGCGTTTCCTTGGGGGGGACGATCCTCCTCCGTCCAGGGCTGGACTCCCGCAATCGACTCTTCACCTTGTTGCACGAATACGCGCACGAGGTGGCCCACCGCGGGGAGGTGCAACGCGCGAAGCCTCGGCAGGTAAGGGAGTTCGAAGCGGAGAGCGCGGCGTTTGTCGTCGCGGCGGCCTTGGGTCTGGAGATCCCCACCTCGGTGGACTACCTCCTGAGCCACGGAGCGACGGCGGAGGTGCTTCGGGCAGCGTTAGGAACGATCCAAACCCTGGCTCGGCGGGTGCTGGCCATCGCGGGCGAGGCGGAGTCGACGAATGGCGCAGAGATGGCGGCATAGCCTCCCCTCGACTGATGGTTGAGCCAGGACCGTCGAAACACAGCGACATCATGGGGAAGCGGGGGCCTTAGCCCCCCGCTTCCCATCTCTTCGCCCCCACACCCTGGGCCATGGGACTGGGTCCTCTGCCGACTCGTGGACAATGCAGGTCAACGCGTTCGACGAGGGGGCCGCGCTCTACAGAGACGTGCAGGATCCACCAACCTCGCTGTCCGTCATGGCGCCGAGCCGAGCTCGCCTCGACGACTAGGTGTTTCCCCTCTTGTGTGAAAGTGTTCTGCTCTGTAGCGTGATGGGTCTCCATCCATGCTGGTCGCGGCTTGAGTTGCCATCCGGTTCCTTCGCTGCCTGGAACGGCCCGACCGAGAACACCGCCGCGGGCGATCACGTCCGCCGGTTCGCTTCGCGCTGGGCTTGGACCCAGACGACGGGCGCGAGAGGGAAGAACCGTGTCCAAGCGCGAACGCGTGGTCTGCTCCTTCTGCCAGACAGAGAACCCCGGCGGCGACCGGTTCTGCGGCGGCTGCGATGGCACTCTCACCCCCTGGCTCTGCCCCGGCTGCCGGTCGGACAACCCCGCGGGCAGCCGGTTCTGTCGAACCTGCGCAGGTCAATCAGGCAGCATCGTGGTCTGCCCGCCCTGTCAGGAGATCACGCCCGCAGCCCGCCCGGCCTGCCAGCGGTGCGGCCGTCCGCTCGGCGGGAGACCGACGTTTCCGTCCGAGCGCCCGCCTTCCCCGACCGCTCCGTTGCCGGGGGCAGCCCCCCACCTCCCCTCCCAGCCCACCACACCGCTCCTTCGGGCGGCGGTGCTCTCCCCAACGCGCCCCCCGATGGCGCCTCCCGAGGGCCCCGTTCACCCGCCGGTCTCTCACCCCATCGAGGCGCCCTCCCCGCCGAGTGCGAGTCGCTTCCTGGTCTGCTGCAAGGCGGTCGGCGCCACGTCAGCGCTGCTCACGGTCATCCTGGCCGTGCTCCTGGCCACCGGAGCCCTGGTGGATCGCTTCTCGTCGTCGCCGTGATGGCGGGCGCGCGCCGTCCGTTGACGGGTTCACTGGTGGTACGGTTCGAGCCGCGACGGTAGGAGCGGGAGCGGTCGTGGCGGTCAACAGGCGAACGATCCGGAGACGACTGGATCTGGGTGAGGCCATTGTGACGTGATGCCAGCCGGAGGTCATGGATCCCGATGCAATCCGCGGAGATCGAGGACGTCGGAGCGTGGAGGGCGATCGTCCTCTTCGGCCGGAACACCGCCACCTACAAGATCGCCCTCGCCCACTGCCTGGCCCGCTTCGTCGAGGCAGGGGCCACGGACGTGTCGATGCCCGAACTCGCCGAGGTGTTCTTCGACCTCTATGCCGAGCGCCTCACGGCCGGCAGGCCGCAACTCGCCCATGCCGGCCGCCTGACCGTGATGGAGCGCGTCGTTGCCCTCTACCGACTTGGGCGGCTCGACCGTGATGCGGCGATCGAGAGGGTCGCTGCTGAAGCCTTTGACGATGTCCTGCCACGCTTCCACACCCTCTACCGGGGGACGAGCGGGGCTCCCTTCTATGAAGCGACGCCCGCCGGCCTGACGCTCACCGACCGCGCCTTCACGGTTCTCGGGGGACCTGAACGCTCCGCTCTGCTGGACGAGCTTGGGGCGCGCTGGGACCTGTTGGAGGGGGCGTTTGCCCTTATGCGCGAGCCCGGCGAACTAGCCAACGACGTGCGCTCACTCTACCTCGCGCGCGGGTACGAGCGCACGCCACTGACGGGGCTACGGCCGGCCCTGCACGGCTACCAGCATGGACTGTGCTTCTACTGCGGCGAGCAACTCGGTGACGATGTCCACGTTGACCACGTGATCCCGCGCCAGTTCGTGGCCCACGACCAGCCTTGGAACTTGGTGCTTGCCCACGGGTTCTGCAATGAGCAGAAGAGCGACGCTCTGCCCGGCCGGGAGTTCGCGGAGAAGCTGGTCGCGCGCAATGAGCGCTTGGTGGCGAGCAACCACCCCATCCGTGAGCGCGTGATCGCCGACCTGGGGACGACACCGGAGCAGCGGCGCCGAGCGATCGGCAGGGTCTACGCAGACGCCGAGCTCGCCATCCCCTACACGTGGGACGGCGTCCGTGGCTACCACCCGGCCACCGATCCGTTCTATAAGGCCTTCGTCCGGGGCTTGGTGAGGTGACAGCCAACGCGAAGCTCGTCCGCGACCGGATCCCGGAGATCGTGGCGGCGGCAGGTGGAAGGTGCGAGGTGCGGGAGCTCGGCCCGAAGGAGTACGCGGCGGAGCTTCGGGCGAAACTGGTTGAAGAAGCACGGGAGTTCGCCGCGAGTGGGGACCCGGCCGAACTGGCGGACGTCGTCGAGGTGGTGCGGGCGATCGCGGAGCACGTGGACATCCGGTGGGAGGATCTGGAGCGGATCCGCCTCCAGAAGCGAGCGGAGCGCGGCGGGTTTGTGAGGCGGCTGCTCCTGGTTCGCGTGGAGAGCGGGACGGCGGGCTGAGGCCGACGTGGCCGCCACCTATCACGCGGGTCCGGCGGGGCATCCCGCCCCCACCAGTGATGCGGCTCCCAGGATGTGTTGGGTACTTTCCCTCATGCGCCCGGTGTTGCACGCAGCCTATGCTCGCCTCAGAACTCTGTAGGAACGCCGTCGTGGGAACGTAGCTGGGAGGGACTCTCCGTGCGCCGCCTTGTCATACTCCTGCTCCTCGCCGTCATCGTTGGTGGTCTCCTTCCATCGACGGGTGCGGCGGCTCCGGGAGACAAGATCCCGGTCGGGGCCGAACGGGCTACCATCGTCAAAGCCCTTGATGGCGACACCATCCGCGTCTCCGTCAACGGCAAGGGCCGCACAGTCCGCCTGATCCTGATCGACACCCCCGAGACGCGCGATCCCAACTCCCCCGTCGAGTGCTTCGGGGCGGAGGCCACCAAGCGGCTACGCACGATGCTACCCAAGGGCCGGATCGTCTACCTGGAGAAGGACGTCTCGGACAAGGACCGCTACGGCCGCTCGCTGCGCTACGTCTGGTTCAAGGGCGTCAAGGGGGGCGTCAACCTGGCCAACGAGATCATGGTCGAGGAGGGCTACGCCGCGCTTGCCACCTTCCCCCCTGATGTGAAGTACGTCGACCGGATCCGGGCGGCAGAACGCAAGCCGCGCACGGAGGACCGGGGCCTCTGGCCGGCGTGCGGCGGCGTTCACATGCCACTGGCGGTGGGCACAGCACCCGAACCACCCCCAGTCCCGTTGATCGCCGACTGCAGCGCCTTTGCCTCCTTCTCCGAAGCCCAGAGCTACTACGCGGCGAACCCGGGCGCACAGCCGAACCTCGATCCGAACGGGGATGGTCGCGCGTGTGAGGTCTACTTCGGTGTCGATGCTGTCCCGACAGGCGGCACGACGGGCGGCAGCGGGAGCGGCGGAGGTGGCGGGGGCGACCTCGACTGTGGTGACTTCGCAACTTGGGCGGAGGCGCAGGGCTACTACGAGGCTAACGGGGGCAACAACTTCGACAACCTGGACTCTGACTATGACGGGATCGCTTGCGAAGCCCTCTACCCGGGTGCCACCAGCGGGGGGTCGGGCGGCTCGACCGGTGGGTCAACCGGGGGTCAGGCTGGCTTCGGCGGGCACGATGGGGTCGACTATGACTGCTCGGACTTCGGGTGGGACCAGGGAGCAGCCACGGCCTACTTCCTTGGGGACGGCGGCAGTGCTGGGAACAACGTTGATGGCCTCGATGACAACCACAACGGCATCGCCTG
>JAUJMG010000039.1:11589-17870 GCA_030446955.1 Thermomicrobiales bacterium | reverse complement strand
CGGATCCGCTTCTCAGCGTGGGCTGACGCAGCTAACCCAGGGGGAAAAGGCCGCGATGCGGCTGCAGACTAAGCTCTCCCCACCCACAATCCCCCGCACGACCCCGCCCAGCAGCCGGGCGGTCCGTCGATCCCCGGCCAGTTCCAGGAAGGGCTCCAGGTAGGCGGACAACAGGTCGTGCTCGTGGGGCGTCAGGTCCATCGGGGCGCTCCTCTCGACGACGGCCAACCAGGCACCGATTCTCCCACACCCAATTACGTCCGGATGTCAGACGGCGACCATTGACGCCGTACCGGCTACCGAGTACTATGGTTGCCTACTGTACGTACACCCACCGAAGTGCCCCGTCACTGGGGGAGGAGCAGGTCATGGGAGCACCGCACGAGGATGTGGGGCAGGGGATGCCCGCCGTCGTGTCGCTTCAGGCCATGCTGCACGGGGCGTGGCTGGTTCCGTTTTTCTCGACTCCCCTGCGCCTGACCGATCTTACGGCGGAGCGGCTTGGCGAGGACGTGGTGGAGGCGTGCGCCCATGTTGTCGCAAACTGCGCCGTCCTGACCCGCCGTGGCGACGCCTACGCCACCGACGCCGGTCAGATCGCCCGTCGAATCAACGGGGAGGGCGGTTTTCATCTTGAAGAGCAGCCCGACTACGCGGCCCCAGGAGTCCGTCTCGCGCCTCGCGATCTCCGCCGTGTGATCGACTGGGCGCGAATCCTGCTCGCCACCGGCTACCACGCCTACGCCCAGCGTCCCTCAATGTCCCTAACGGAGGCGATTGTCGCCGGCCGCGTCGCCCCGGACGAAGCGCTCACCTTGTTCGATGAGTGCCGGGCCCGGGAGGCGTGGTTGAAGGCCCGCTTCGCGATTCGCTGACCCTCGACGGTACCGAGGGGTCGTGTCCCGGACCCGAGCCCGGTCTCGGCACGTCGGCGGTGAGCACCGAGCCGCAGGGCCGGAGGCCAACCGCCGCCTCCCGCCCCCCCGCTCTCAGGCTTGGGGATCACCATTGGTGCCGGGCAACTGTGCCGTCCGGTTGCAGTCGATCAACACGGTCTACGTGGCGATTGTGCCCTCATAGACAAGGTCGCGGCAGCGGGCTTCAACCTCCCGCGGGTCGAGCGCGGCCCGGGCAAGCCCAGTGTCGATGGCGGCCTTGGCGACGGCGGCAGCGACCTTCGGCGGCACGCGAAGATCCAGGCTGTCGGGAATCAAGAAATCCGGAGTCAGATCCTCCGGGGCGACGAGGTCCGCAATGGCCATCGCCGCCGCGATCTTCATCTCGTCGTTGACGCCCTTCGCCTTGACGTCCAACGCGCCACGGAGCACGCCGGGGAAGGCGAGGGAGTTGTTGACCTGGTTCGGGAAGTCGCTGCGCCCGGTGGCCACGGCCAGCGCCCCGGCTTCCTTGGCCAGGTCCGGTGTGATCTCCGGGACCGGGTTGGCCAGCGCGAAGACGATCGGGTTGGGCGCCATGGCTTGCACCATCGCCGGTGTGAGGGCGCCGCCCGCCGAAAGGCCGATGAAGATATCCGACTGTGCGATGACGTCTGCCAGGGGTCCTTCGCGGCGCTCCTTGTTGGTAAGGACCGCGATTTCCTCCTTTGACGCGTCCATCCGGCCGGTGCGTCCCTCGAAGATGGCGCCCGCCCGGTCGCAGAGCACCACGTCGCCGGCACCCAGCGCCAGCAACAGTTTGGTGACTGCAATCCCGGCGGCTCCCGCCCCATTGATCGCGATCCGCACGTCACCCATGGTGCAGCGACGTAGCTTCAGGGCGTTGAGCAGACCCGCGGCGACGACGATTGCCGTCCCATGCTGGTCGTCGTGGAAGACCGGCATATCCAGGATGCGGCGCAACTTGTCTTCGATCTCAAAGCAGCGGGGTGCGGAGATGTCCTCCAGGTTGATGCCGCCGAACGAGGGCGAGATCGCGCGGACAATGCGGACGATTTCGTCCGGGTCGCGGGCGGCGAGGCAGATCGGGAAGGCCTCCACCCCTGCCAGGCTCTGGAAGAGGACGGCTTTGCCTTCCATCACCGGTAGGGCCGCCTGCGGCCCGATATCCCCCAGTCCGAGCACGGCCGAGCCATCAGTGACGATCGCGACGAGGTTGCCCTTGGAGGTGAGTTCCGTCACCTGCGCCGGTTCGTCCTTGATCGCCTGGGCGGGTACCAGCGCGGCGGGTGGGACGTAGAGCAGGTTCAGCATGTGCTGATCCCGGATCGGGATCTTGCTGCGGATCTCCAGCACCCCGCCGTGCCGCTCTCGCAACTCGATTGCTTCCTCGCGGAAGGTCTTGCTCTCCGAGCGGGTGCTCGGCCGGCTCGGGAGGAGCCGGCCCTCGTAGACGTAGCGGCGGGTCTTCTCGGCGACTGCTTCCGGCGATACCTCTCGTCCGGCTTCGCCCGACTCCACCGCTGCCCGCACCACCGCCGCTGCGATGGCGGGCGCGACCCGGAAGTCAAAGGTGCGCGGGAGGATGGAGTCCGCATGCAGCTCGTCCGGGCGAACCATCGCCGCGAGAGCTTCGGCGGCGTAGCGAAGAGTGCGGAGGCGGATGTTGCGCGCCCGGCAGTCCAACAGGCCCCGGAAGACACCCGGGAAGACCAGGGAGATATCCATCGTGTTCGGGTAGTCGGACCGCCCGGTCGCGACGACCTTCGCTCCACCAGCCCGGGCCGCCTGGGGATTGATCTCGGGCGCGGGCACCGCCAGCGCGAAGACGACCGGGTCCGGGGCCATCGAGCGGACCATCTCCTCAGTGACGATTCCGCGGGTGCTGAGGCCAATGAAGACGTCGGCGCCCTTGAGCATCTCGCTCAACGGGCCCGTCCGGCCTTCCCGGTTCGTCTCCTTAGCGACGTAGGCCTTGGCCCAGTTCATCCGCTCCGGGCGGTAGCGATAGATCGCCCCAGCGCGATCGCAGACCACCAGCTTGCGGACCCCGGACCGGGTCAGCAGACGAGCGACGCCGATTCCGGCCACACCCGCGCCGCTGATGACGACGGAAGCATCCTCCAATCGCTTGCCGACCACCTTCATCGCGTTAATCAAGGCACCGAGGACCAGGATCGCGGTGCCGTGGTGCTGGTTGGAGAAAACCGGGATGTCCCCCGCCTTCTCCAGATGGTCGGCGATGGTGAAGGCGCGTGGCGTTGAGATGTCGTCGATGCAAATAGCGCCGAAGGTGGGAGTGAGCGCCGAGCCGGCTTCGACAATGTCGAGCGGGTCCAGTGTCGCCAGGCAGAGCGGGACAGCGTCGATCCCGGCGAACGTCTTAAAGATGACGCTCTTACCTTCTTCGATTGGAATCGCGGCCTCGGCTGGCCCCCCCTGGCTGCCGAAGATGTCGGAGCCGTCCGTCAGGATGGCGACGGTGTTGCCCCGGCAGGTCAGGTCGTAGGAGGCGAGGGGATCGTCCTTGATCGCGAGGCAGGCCTCAGCGACTCCCGGCGTGTAGACCAGCGAAAGGATGGCCCGATCCCGGATCGGCACCTTGGAGTGGACCCCAATCAACCCCCGGTACCGCCGCCGGTAGTCTAGCCCTTCCTGCGCTCCCGCAGGCCAGAGCGGTGTCGATAGTCCGGGAGGCTTCGTGCCGTTACCGTTGGATGCCGCCGTCTGCTGTGCAGGTGTCATTATGTCGGTGTTCACGCCGTCCCTTTGCTCTGTCCGATCTCACCCGGGAAGGTTCGGCCGTGCCCGGCCTCCGGCCACGCCGCACCGCGTCCTTGGGGTGCTTCGCTTTCTGTAACGTTCAAATCTACCACCGGCGTCAACGCGGCAGCACGCGAACGTCCTTCCCCCAGAACGGGGAAAGGACGTTTGGCGACGCGTGGAGCAGATGGAACGGGGAAAGGCCGGCGACGGACCATTCTAAACCACGGTCGGCTTTGCCTGATCCTGGGGGGTGCCCGCGAGGGCCAGCACCCCCGGGGCCCCGACCGCCACCTCAGACGCGATGTTTCCCTTCGCATCAACAAGCACGGCCGACGGGGTGCCACTCGCCCCGAAGGCGCTGCCGGCGCTGAAGCCCTGGTCCAGGACGACCGGCGAGCGCAGATCCATCGCCTTGTTTGCCTCCACCGTGCCGGTGGAGATGACGAAGAGCTTGGGGGCGCCCTTGGGTGGCTTGGCCTCCCACGCTTTGAGATCGTCAAGCATCCGATTGCAGAAGCCGCAGCCCGGGTTCCAGAAAAGAACCAGGGTCTTGGTGCCCCGGTGGCTGGCAAGGTCGATCATCTTGCCGTTCAGGTCGGGCAGCTTGACTTCCGGAGCCTTCTCGCCCACCTTCCGCGCGGCTGGTCGACGATTCTCAGCGGGTGCGGGGGCTTCCTCGCCTCGGGCTAGCGCGAGCACGTTTGGCGCACCCACCGCCACCGGGGAGGCAAGATTGCCCTTCGCGTCGACGAGCACCGCCGAGGGGGTGCCGCTGGCACCGAAGGCGCGCCCGCCGTTGAATCCCTGGTCCAAGACCACGGTCGATCGCAGTCCCATCGCCCGGTTCGCCTCCGGCGTTCCCGTCGACACGACGAGGAGTTTCGGTGCGCTGGCCGGTGGCGCGGCCTCCCAGCTCTTGAGGTCATCGAGCATGCGGGAGCAGAACCCGCAGCCGGGGTTCCAGAACAGCACGAGGGTCTTGGCCCCCTTGAAGGAGGCGAGGTCGACCTCGTTGCCATCGAGATCCGGCAATTTCAGCGTCGGGGCGGGCTGACCCACCTTGGTCGCCCCGGGAGCTGGCGCCTGTGGGGCAGGGCGGGCCGTGTCGACGCTGCCGTTGCCATTGCCGTTGGTGCGGGCGATCGCTGCGGGCACTGGCGCCGGGCTGCCGACCGTGCGCGCTACCAGCTGCCGGATCGCATCAGCACCCGGAGAGGGCGGGCTGCCGATAGTGCCGTCAGCCCGGACCAGGATCGCAGTCGGCGTCCCATTGGCCATGTACGCCTGGGCCACCTCACGATCGGACTGAAGGAGGACGTGGGCGATGCCATGTTCGGCACTCTTCGACCGGTTGGCCTCCGGCTTGCCGCGAGTTATTAAGGCCACGGTCATCACGCCGGAGTGCTCGCGCTGCCAGCGGCCAATATCGGGCAGGAGCCCATTGCAGGGGCCGCAGTTGGGATCAGAGAAGATCAGCAGGACTGGCTTGCCTGCGGCCCGCAAGGCATCCAGAGTCATGGTCTCACCATGGAGACCGGAGAGGCTAAATGCTGGAGCTGGAGAGCCGACCGCCAATCCGGGGGGTGGCTGTGGAGCAGGAACGGTAGGGGTGCGGCCTACAGCCGCGCCCGACCCGGCCAATGCCTCCTCAAGAGCATCCAGGCGGAGCAGCAGCCGCCCGTTCTGACCCAGGAGGTGTACCAGCGCCCAGCCCTCTGCTGCGAGGAGCATCAGCCCAAGCGCCCCGATCACCAGCGCAACCCAGCCGGCAGCGGATAGATCGTCGGCCCACCCCACGAGGCTGGAGCCCGGGTCATCGGAGCCTGCCGTGACGACGAAGGCGGCAACCGCCGCCAGAACCCCGTTGCGAATCAGCGTCGCTACGCCAGCCGGTTCGGAGTGAAGCTGCCCAAAGCAGTGGCAGTCCGGCTGGCGACCCCGCGCCAGGTTGTAACCAATGCCGAGGACGAAGGCGAGCAGGAGCACTAAGGCGCCGAGGCCGGCCCACCAGGCGGTGGCGAGCGGCAGGAGGAGAACCGCGACGGCGATCTCAGCGATCGGGAGCGCGAGCCCTGCGGGGGCAGCTAGTCGCTCGGGCACGCCGAAGCCGCGCATGGCCTGGCGCGATCCGCTCCGGTCGGCGAGCTTGGCAACGCCGGCCACAACGAACACCGCGGCCAACACCAGCCGCGCGAGAAGGAGAGCGGTGTCCATAAACGTCCCCCGCGAACGACGCGCAAATCCGGCTTTATGGTCTCTGTGTCCGGCCGAACCTTGGGGTTATGCCCGGACAACCTATGGGATACCTCGGATTGTAGCAGGTGTGTTGCTCATTGCAGCCTCAAAACAAGATGAAACGGCCTCGTTCGGTTGTCGCCGACGTGCGTGGCACGAACGGGCATCGAGACCGGACGCTCGAGGTAGGTTTGCTTGTGGTCTGCGCGACGGTACCCGGGAGTCGCTGTTACCCCACCACAGCCCAGCAACGCTTGAAGACGTCGTTGCCTCGATCAAGTGCTCCGTCACGCTCAACTGAGCCACGTTCTCCGTCCACGAGCGCAAAGCCGTCCCTAACCGTGTCGAGCAGCGCTGGCGACCTCTATACACGTGAGGACGCTG